>NZ_LZHP01000088.1:0-109973 GCF_001690605.1 Gilliamella sp. Nev6-6
TGGTTAATTCTCTAAGATTAAAATGTGGTCCCTGATCCCCTATTCCGCCAAAATCATGACCAAGAGAATGTTCCTGAATAATTATATGTTTACCATCAGATCTAGTAAAATGATATTCCCTACTCATAATAGGTTTCTTTGTTATTGGATCGAATATTTTATTTTGATTCTTATCTAATAAATACACTTTTCCAACCTTGGTTGGACTCTGATTCATTGGAATTCCTGCATCTTTTTTAGCTGCTCTAAAAGCCTCTTTCCTCGACGCAAAAATTTTGTCACAAGGATATAAGCTATTAACTTCTTTTAACCCCAACGGGTCAATCCAAGCCAGTGGGTCAGGAACGTAGCTATAGGCATTTTCACCACCAGCCAGTCCGATAGGGTCTTGGCTGATGTAGCGGGCGGTGTACGGGTCGTAATAGCGGTAGCGATTATAGTGCAGCCCTGACTCCTCGTCAAAATACTGCCCTTGAAAGCGCAGGTTTTGTGGTACGGTGCGGTATTCTATGGCGAGGTTGCCATAGGATTTGTAAACACCACTCCAGACAATGTCGCCATTCGCCGTTATGAGCTCTTGCGGGGTGCCGAGTTGGTCGTTGAGGTAGTAGTAGATTTGCCCACCCCGTCCACGACCGACTAACTGCGCCATCGGCCTAAAGCCGGTGCTGCCCGGCTCGTAAATGTAACTGATGCAGCGGTAGTCTTGGGCTTTGGTGTGTTCATTGCGGATTACCTCTACACTAAAGTCCGCATCATCGGCATGGCATTCCGTAATAAGGTTTTCACCTTGCCAAAAGAACAGCGTTTTATCGCCCGTTTGCATGTTGGTTTTGCTGATTCGGCGACCAAAGGCGTCATACTCATAACAGTGTACGGTTTCTACCGTTTGATGGAAGTCTTTGTCGTTTTCATCCCAGTAGTGGCGAATTTTTTTAAATTCAATAAGCTGATGTTGCCCATTCCATTTAAATTGGTGTTCAGTATGTTGCCGTTTACCGCGTAACTCTCGAATCACATTGCCGTATTGGTCGTACTGATAATGCCGGTCACCTTGAATCAATAAGCGGTTAGCCTTGAGCTTGTTGCTGTGGGGGCAGGGTGCTTTGGGGGTGCCATGGGTTTTGGCAGTAGATGATGCGTGTTTTAATTCATCAAGTGGCTTTTCACTGCCCAGTAAGTTATCGGCTCCGTCAAAATAAAAGTGCTCATGATAGCCTTTATAACTTAGCTCATCCGGTAATTGCCCTTGGCTATAAGGTTGGTGGCTAGCGCTACTGAGTCGGCTTTTTAAGTCGTGGGTAAAGGTTTTTACCCCCTTTGTAGTTGTCGGTCATTTGGGTGAGCTCACCGGCAATATTATATTGGTAATGACGTTCAATCGGTTTATTCAGGCTGTCTTTGACCCTGACTTTTTGATTAAGCAATCGACCACGGCTATCAAATTGCTGATGACAATTGAGTTCGCCAAATCGCCCCATGCTACGGGCAATTTCATTGCCTTCCTGCCAGCGGTGGGTTGATAGTGTTTGACCGTTTAGGTCGATTTGGCTGACTTCATCACCTCGGTAACTTAAATACCGTTAAGGTGTTTAATTACGCTTAGTGGTTATAATGAATATTTTATCCATTTATCATCACCAATGCTAAACCTCTCTTTTTTATCTACTCGCCACTCATTATTTTTATAATGTAAAGTATAACGGTAGCGTGATTTAAACCCTGTATGTTGTTGGGTATAAATAGTAACTTTATTGCCCTTTAATTCTTCTATTTTTATTATCTCTTCATCTGGTGAATATTCGGGTGGATTTCTATACGACAATGCGGCTTGCCGACCATATTTTCGTTCTTTCTTTGTGCAAAACTTATCAAATATAGTATTTAATTCATTAACTATTTGTGAACGAAACTCACCTAATAAATTATTGTCCATTATTGAATGACAGTGTAATTCCCAATGATTCATAGCAATAATAAACTCTTTTAAGGTATTTTTTGCGTTTTCAATATTCATTTAATTCACCTAATTGTTAAAAACTTCATATAAAACCTTTTTCCCATCTTTTAAAACTGTATATTTTATTTGAGTTGGTCTTGTCCCCCCATTACCATAAATAAAATCCCATTCAATATCTACAGCTCCATGCTCTTTAATATAGTCTTTGACATTTTTTTCAAATTCTCGATATTTTCCTCGATTAACAGCGGGTAATTGAGGGAATACATTCCCTTTACCGCCACTACCGCCCAATATTCTACCTAAAATATGACCGGCATCATCACTACTATAACCTAAAGAACGAGCGTGCTCTCGAGAAGATTTATTCGTACCAGTCCCAGTACCTAAATCTTCTGGTCTGACTCCAACTTTTGCGGAAAGTATTTCACCATTTGCACCATATTCTATATCTGGACATAATCCTTCGAGCCCCAACGGGTCAATCCAAGCCAGTGGGTCAGGAACATAGCTATAAGCATTTTCACCGCCAGCCAGTCCGATAGGGTCTTGGCTGATGTAGCGGGCGGTGTACGGGTCGTAGTATCGGTAGCGATTATAATGTAACCCTGACTCCTCGTCAAAATACTGCCCTTGAAAGCGCAGATTTTGTGGTACGGTGCGGTATTCTATGGCGAGGTTGCCATAGGATTTGTAAACACCACTCCAGACAATGTCACCATTCGCCGTTATGAGCTCTTGCGGGGTGCCGAGTTGGTCGTTGAGGTAGTAGTAGATTTGCCCACCCCGTCCACGACCGACTAACTGCGCCATCGGTCTAAAGCCGGTGCTGCCCGGCTCGTAAATGTAACTGATGCAGCGGTAGTCTTGGGCCTTGGTGTGTTCATTGCGGATTACCTCTACACTAAAGTCCGCATCATCGGCGTGGCATTCCGTAATGAGGTTTTCACCTTGCCAAAAGAACAGCGTTTTATCGCCCGTTTGCATGTCGGTTTTGCTGATTCGGCGACCAAAGGCGTCATACTCATAACAGTGTACGGTTTCTACCGTTTGATGAAAGTCTTTGTCGTTTTCGTCCCAGTAGTGGCGGATTTTTTTAAATTCAATAAGCTGATGTTGCCCATTCCATTTAAATTGGTGTTCAGTATGTTGCCGTTTACCGCGTAACTCTCGAATCACATTGCCGTATTGGTCGTACTGATAATGCCGGTCACCTTGAATCAATAAGCGGTTAGCCTTGAGCTTGTTGCTGTGGGGGCAGGGTGCTTTGGGGGTGCCATGGGTTTTGGCAGTAGATGATGCGTGTTTTAATTCATCAAGTGGCTTTTCACTGCCCAGTAAGTTATCGGCCCCGTCGAAATAAAAGTGCTCATGATAGCCTTTATAGCTCAGCTCATCCGGTAACTGCCCTTGGCTATAAGGTTGGTGGCTAGCGCTACTGAGTCGGCTTTTTAAGTCGTGGGTAAAGGTTTTTACCCCTTTGTAGTTGTCGGTCATTTGGGTGAGCTCACCGGCAATATTATATTGGTAATGACGTTCAATCGGTTTATTCAGGCTGTCTTTGACCCTGACTTTTTGATTAAGCAATCGACCACGGCTATCAAATTGCTGATGACAATTGAGTTCGCCAAATCGCCCCATGCTACGGGCAATTTCATTGCCTTCCTGCCAGCGGTGGGTCGATAGTGTTTGACCGTTTAGGTCGATTTGGCTGACTTCATCACCTCGGTAATAGTGGGTTAAGATGTTACCATCAGGCAGGCGCATTCTAAATAAGCGTCCCGCTTGGTCATAATCAAAATATTGACTACTAAAGCCTTGGTGCTCTTGCGTGATGCGTCCACATTTGTCGTATTGCCATACCAGTGGCCATTTGCCATCGTCCACCTCATTGAGTCGACCAAATCCATCATAGTGGTAGGTGACCTTTTGCCCATCAGGCAATATACGGGCTGTTAACCGTCCGCAATGGTCACGCTCATAGGTGGTAATTAAGGCGGTGTCGTCTTGCCGAGTATCGCCGTATTCTGTTCGCTTGATTATCTGGTCATTAGCATCATAATCCCAAACGATATAGCGCCCATCAAACAGTTTTTCTGTTTTTACTTTGCCACTCGGCGTGTAATCAATATGATAATGGTCGCCATTGGCATTAATAATGTCGCTAATTTCACCATGCACATTGTCATAGAAGTATTCGCTATAACTGTTGTCGGGATAACGAATGCGTTTAATCAGCATGGTGTTGTCATGATATTCGTAGCACGTTTCACGCTGCTTTTCGTCAACTTCTTTTGTTATGCCACCATACGGGTTATAGCTAAATTGGCGTGAACTACCATCCGGCCAACGTACGGCAGCTAGCCGTCCAGCATCATTCCAGACCAACCGAGTTGCTGGTAGTTGGTCAATCGCTTTTTTATGCTCATATTGTTGCGGATTGCTGGTGCTTTCAAACACCAGTTTACCCATGGCATTGTAACGGTAATAGGTGATTTCACCACTGCGACTTTGGTATTCAAGCAGTTGCCCCAGTGCGTTGATGGTATAGTGTTCGCTAGTCTCATCGCCATAGCGGATAGCACTTAATAGGCCGCTATCGGTCCACTGATAGTGCAACTCTTCTTGCATGGGGTTGATATAGCACAGCAGTTGTCCATCACTATCATATTCCCATTTTTCTTTGCTTTTTTCACTGGCATCGGCACTGTACTGTATACGCTCCATTAATAAGCCACGATTAAAGCGTTGCCATAAACGCTGACCATCGGGATAGGTGACTGATATGCAATTGAGCTCACCGTCATAGCGATATTCGGTGGTATTGCCTAAGGGGTCGGTTTCGGCTAAAAGCTCTCCTTCTTGACCATAGTGACGTTCAATTGTTGCACCACTCGGTGAAATATGCTTAACCTGACGAGCGGATTGTTTATCATGCACCCATATCTCTTTTGAGCCATCGGCATAAATCGCCGTAGAAGTGCCCGCCGCATCATCCCATTCATAGCGTATTTCTGTATTGGGAATATTACTCCAGTGACGCAGTGCTCGCACCGCTTTGCCTTCACCTTGCCATTCCCAATAAAATTCGGCGCCACCGGCTAAACGGCGTTGGCTAAAGACATAATCGTCACGATACGTATAACGCTCCGCTTCGTTAGCCGGATTGATGGCTTCGCTAAGTTGCCCGCGTTCATCATAGGTGTAGCGAATAATCGGCTCGGGCACAGCATCACTCAAGGTAATATGCCGTTTTAAGCGAATTTCGGCTAGGCGGTGACCTTGCTCGGTGGCAATATAATCAAACAGTAAACTGGCCCCCGCTGGGTTTTCTAATCTTAATGGAGATGTTGTTTTTTCTGAGAAAAGCCGGTTATTTTACCGCTATTATCCGCTAAACGGTTAACATGCATGACCCAACCATTTAAACTGTCCGAGGTAAACAGGTATTCCTGCTCTTGCTCTCCTAACCAGACTGCGGTTTTCGCCATCAAATTAGCCGATAAGGAAATCGCCTTGTCGGGCATGGGTAGGGAAATGATAAGATTTTGATGGTCAACCCATTTAATGGTTTCGTCTTTATCATTAAAGGTAAAATGATGCTGTAATGAGTGGCTCCAACCATAACCAAATACTGAGCTCACTTCGACGGCGGTGGTACGATATTGTCGTTGGAACGTAAAAGGATAAACTCCTAATAGTGTCGCATCATCAAGTAATAACAACTCTTCACCGGTGACCATGGAGATAGGGCACCCTGTTTTTGTGCATTTTTTCGTTGATTGCGAGGCGGTATCGTTATGGGTGCTTCCTGATGAGGTTTCTTTTTTGTGTTCAATTTCTAGATGTGTGTTTTGCTTCGCTCCGGCTCTAGTTTCTTTATTTAATTTTGTCATTAAAGTGTTTTTCATTTGGTGTACTAATTTAGCCACTTTCTCGAAAAAATCTTTGACAAGATTTGTGAGGGACTTCAAAATAGTTTTTAAAATTTCCCAGATTTTTTTTACTAATCCAGATGCTTTTTGGGCAACTGAGGTTAAGCGATAAGCCATATAAGCCAAACCAACAGGGCCCGCAACTAATGACAGCAAAGCGCCAAATATTAGCCCGCGAAGGATATCGCCCAATATGTTTCCACCAAGCGAAACCAGCTCCGGTAAGATATTACCCCATGGATACATTTTGATATTTAATAATACGGCGTTAGCAATTAAGTAAATCGCACTTTCATCACTAAAAAATGCCGCTAAATGTAGCGCAAAATCTTTGCTTTGCTCAAGCGATGCTTGAATATCAATGTTAGGTATATCACCAATAATATCGTATAATTTTGCTGCACCATCATAAATCATTTTTCCGTATTTTACTGGGTCGGTAATAACGTTATAAGCCAGTTTAATGTCATCCCAGACACTAATAAAACCATCAAATAAGCCTTTAATGAATTTTTTTATCAGTTCAACAACATCAATACCTTTTTCCCATTGCGGTTTATATTCTTGCCAAGAAGCATTTAACTGGGTGTACATCGCTGACATGAGTTCATCATAAGCTTTGAATAACTTTTTGTTGTTTTCCACTAAATTGTTATCGATTGCTTCAGCAAAATAGGATTCATTTACCGTTAAATCAGTAAATACGGCTCGCCCTTCAGCGTCGGTTTTTTTCTCGTCAACCGTTTCGTTAAACCACGTAGAATTATATTTAATTAATTTAATTAAAACATCAGGAATCGGTAAATTAAGTATTGACTCGTGCTTAAGCACAACTTCTATTTTTCTATTCTCTGGACAGGTTATGGTGGTGGTTTCGATACTCTTTTGTTCGTAACTGGCTTTTTTATCGTTATTATTAATAGACAACACCCTGTCCATTTCAAAGGTCGGACCGCCCAAAGCACCGGACGTTTTATTAAAGGCTTGAACACACCAATCTTCAAGTATTTTTTTGTATTCTTCAGTTAATAAGGCTTTTCGTTTAAATAAGTCTAAATCGCGTTCAATTGATTCAATGTATTCCATAACATTCCTTATTTATTACTAAAAAAGTCAGCGTTTAAAATTTCAAATGGATTGGTGGCTAATTGCAACTCTTGTTGTAACGCTAAAACTAATTGCTGTGTCATTTGGCTATCTGCCGTTTTTGATTTATGCTTAGCGGCTAGGTGCATAATTTTTTGTTTGATTAATGCTTCTGGAAAGGCGTCATATAGGGGTAAATTATTTTCTTTTAACCATAACAACATATTACTGATTAAAGGTGTCAGTGTCGTTTGCACTAGCGTGTCAATGAGTGGCTGTGGCACCTGCCACCAAGGCGAAGTTTGCACCGCTTGCTCAACCGGTACATGCACCACATGTGATTGGTGATTAATCCAGTAAAAAGCAAAAGCAGGCAGCACGTCTTGCCAGCTATCGGTAAAATAATCAAGCATGATTGACAAATATTCGCCATCCCAGTAACGAAAAAACACTGTTTCACCATCGGGCATAATCGCTTGGGTTAGGCTCCGTAAATGGGCACAGATGTCTGCAAAGGGTAAATGAGAGCGTGCTAGCCAGCCCCAGTCTTTGTGCTCAGTGTTATTAATCCAATCTAAAAAGGGACTATGCTCATCAAGCCTAACTAACATAGGCATAACAGAAAACCAGTGCTCGTAAGGCGTGCCACTATAAAGACCATAGGGCGTTTGTGAGCCATCAGTGATATAGTAGTTTTTAACCGCTTGCGCATCACTGACATTAGAAAGTACGGCATACAAAGGCATGGCAGAGGTAGCGGTAATCGTGCGCCATTGAGACAGTGGCATAGCTAACATAATCTGCCCCTTGCATTGCGCAATAAAACCAACAAAGCTAAAAATCCGTTTAACTTATAAAAGACAAGAAAGGGATATTGAATAAAGCGATTGATGATTAAAGCAATACGACTAACAACAAGCTCCATGATATTTACCTAAATTCCTTTAGAAAGTATTAAGAAACCGAAAAATAAAGATATTTTTTAGTTAAGATAAGATTATTTTTTATTCTATGCAACCTTTTTTTAGTCTATTTTTGCTATTTTTTACTTATTTTGAAAAATCAATACATCTGTGTCAGGTTGTTACGCTTGGCGTAAATGTGAATCAAAATTAAAGGGGGTATTTGATAATATCGAAGCACTTTATTGGCAACATAAAGTATTAGCTGCATCAAGCTTAATGCACCATATTAGGAATATGGGCTATGATGGAGCAGAAAGAACGGCAAATCGAATATGATAAAAATCATTCAGAAAAGCAATTGATTTTATTGAAGTTTTTATTTTACTAAATAATAGTAAATAATAACGTTACTTCTTTTGCGACAAGGCTATTTTATGATGCACTGCCCGATATATTTAAATATTGGGCGTATGTGAATACTAACTTTTTTGTAACGAATATTTGCTTTGCACTAACTGGCTATTAAAGGCTATTTTAGCTATTTGCTATAGTCTTAATAAGCGTTTTATCAACCATATAATCATCTTCTTTTCAAAACAACCCGCAGATCTTCACCTACCATCGTGGTCGATTCGAACTGAAAGTTGGGTGCCATGGATAATTTTTGTAAATTAGGCAATATACACATATCGTTCGAATTATGCCCAAGTAATTTTGGCGCATAATAGATAATCAGTTCATCAACTAAGTCTTGCTCTATTAGTGCGCCAGCTAAGTGTGCACCAGCTTCAACCCAGACGGAATTTATGCCTTTTTTTCCAAAAAGTGTTAGTAAATGAACTAAATCAATATGATTTTGGGGAGAAGATTCAATAATTAATTGAGTGTTGGGTTTATTGATCGCAATATCTTGTTTGCGCACTATCCATATCTCGCCCAGTTGCTTAAAAATATTTTCTTCGCCTGTTAGTTGATTCTGACTATCGATAATGACTCGTATGGGTTGCCGAATATTTTCAGGAGGATAAATTTGTTTTATGTCATCAGGCAATTGTGCATGCCTGACTGTTAAGCTCGCATTATCCGTTTGTACCGTCATGCGAGTGCTCAATATACAACTTGCTTGCGCTCTGTATCTTTGTACATCTTGCCTTGCAATACTTGATGTTATCCATTTGCTTTCACCTGATGCCATAGCGATTTTACCGTCTAGCGAGGCAGCTAGTTTAAGTTGTACATATGGCAATCCAGTTCGCATTCGCTTTAAAAAACCTTTATTAAGCGATTCAGCTTGAGCGGCTAATACTCCAACAATAACCTCAATTCCCGCATCACGTAATCGTTTAATTCCATTACCTGAAACATCGGGGTTGGGATCTTGCATAGCAATCACAACACGTTTAATTTGCGATCTAATTAAGGCATCAGCACAAGGAGGCGTTCGCCCAAAATGACTGCAAGGTTCCAATGTCACGTAAGCCGTTGCACCTTGTGCGGCTTTTCCAGCCATGTTAAGTGCGTAAACTTCGGCATGTGGTAATCCTGCTTTTTGATGATAACCCGTGCCCACAATCTGATTATTTTTTACGATCAGGCAACCGACATTAGGATTAGGTGACGTGGTAAAACGACCCAACTTAGCGAGCTCAATAGCTTGCTGCATATAAAAATAATCGTTATCGTTTATTATCATTTAGGGTGTTATTTCTGTTGTAATTTGGCAATTTCATTACTAAATTGTTCGATATCATCAAAACTAAAATAGACCGATGCAAAACGGATATAAGCTATTTTATCAAGCTTTTTGAGTTCTTCAATAACGTAACGACCAATTAATTTCGCTGGTATTTCACGTTCGCCTGTTGATCTAATTTTTGATTTTATACGTGTAATAGCATCTTCAATCGAGTCAAAGCTAACAGGGCGTTTTTCTAAAGCTCGTTTTATACCATTGCGTAATTTATCTTCATTAAATGGCTCACGAACTTTATTACTTTTAATGACATTAGGCATAATTAATTCAGCAATTTCAAATGTGGTAAAACGCTCATTACATTCAACACATTGTCGTCTTCGACGTACTTGAAAGCCTTCACTAACAAGTCGAGAATCAATCACCTTAGTATCATTTGCATTACAAAACGGACAAAACATAATAATATCCTTATAATGACACAATTTAGATTACAATAGCTCAAAATTTTGATTTAAACAAGATTGATTAGTATTTTCTATTCTTGATGAGATGTATATTTTAGCGTTAAGAATAAAGGGAGCTATTTAATGAGTAAGATTAGCTAAGCGGTAAAGTAAGACAATTGAGAGCATTATCACTCAATGAATTAAATGCCGCCGATTTCTTGGCGGCAGTACAAAATTTACCATTCTAGCTTCATTAAAAAATTACGTAATTTGGTAAAATCATTCGGCATATAATGGGAAAGTAGTGTCATATCTGCTCGTTCAGCTAATGCGTTAGGAAGTGCAATTTGCTTGCCAAGAATATTTTCAACGACTTCTTTAAATTTAGCAGGGTGCGCAGTACCTAAAAATAAGCCATATTCACCCTTTTGTAACTGATCACGTAAAGCACGATAAGCAATTGCGCCATGTGGTTCGGATAAATAGCCTTTTTGATCGAGTTCACAAACGGTTTGTTTAGCAACTTCATCAGAAACCGCCGCATGAGCCAGTGATTTAAGATCCCAACCTTCACGCTGATAAATTTCTTCAATTCTAGGCCAGTTATTGGGTTGACTAACATCCATTGCATTAGATAGCGTTGCAATTGTTGTATGTGGTTCCCATTTACCAGTTTCTAAATATCGAGGTACTGTATCATTCGCATTAGTTGCTGCAATAAAACGCTTAATTGGTAAGCCCATGGTTTTTGCAAGTAGCCCAGCGGTTAAATCACCAAAGTTGCCACTTGGAACCGAAATAACTAATTGCTCACGTTGTTTGGGTGTTAATTGAGCGTAAGCTTCAAAATAGTAACATATTTGAGCGAGTAATCGGCTGATATTGATCGAATTAGCAGAGTTCAAACCAATTTTAGTTTTTAATTCTTCATCATCAAATGCCTTTTTCACTAATGCTTGGCAGGCATCAAAATCACTTTTGATGGCAATGGTATGAATATTATCACCAAGTGTACAAAAGAGTTTTTCTTGTAATGGGCTGATTTTTCCTTCAGGGTATAAAATAACGGCCCGAATATTCGGCAAATGATAAAATGCATGGGCGACAGCTGCGCCTGTATCGCCAGATGTCGCAGTTAAAATAGTGATTTTTTTATCTGCCGCCACTTGAACTAACGCTTGTGCCATAAATCGCCCACCAAAATCTTTAAATGCTAGTGTGGGACCATGATAAAGCTCTAATGAACCAATATCTGCTTCAACGGATGCTATGGGAGCAGGAAATTGAAAAGCATTTTTAACTAGTCTGTACATATCATCACTGCTAATTTCATCACCAATAAAAGCAGATAATATTTTGGCGCTACGAGTAACAAAATCAAGATTTAATAATGATTCAATTTCGTTTATGGAAAATTTAGGGAGTTCTTGGGGAAAGAATAGGCCTTGGCCTTTTCCTAATCCTTGTTGTACCGCTTGAGAAAAACTAACTTGTTCTGAATGATCTTTTAAGTTATATAATTTCATAATTATGTTCCGGTTATCTTTAATCTTTCACTTTTACTGCTATCAGCTTGAACAGTAAAAAGTTAACGTATTTTTTAGATTTAGTCCTGTTTTTATAATAAATAAACTTAAATAATTCTTGCGCCTAGGGGATCTATTTTACAAATATGGGTAAAGCCTTCATCATTTTGTAAATAACAATGTTTAAGTAGTAATTCAATTTGTTGTGCCGTTTCAAGTTGATCTGCAATGACAAACATTGTTGGACCTGAGCCAGAAATTCCCGATGCTAGAGCTCCGAGCTGTTTGACCCGTTTTTGTATTTCATCAAAGCTAGGTAATAATTGTTTGCGGTAAGGTTCAGCAATATTATCAACAAGCATTGCCGAAGCCAATTTAGGTTGTTTGGTATAACAAGCATGCAAAAAACCACCCACATAGCGACCGTGTGCTACGCAATCCGCTTTTTGATATTGAGCCGGTAATATTGCTCGCGCTTCAGCGGTTGAAACCTTAATACCGGGGTATGCCATCACCCAATACCAATCTTCAAAATGAGGTATTGATTCGCTAATTATGCCTATTTCATCAAGGATAAGTTGCATTCCACCTAAATAGCAGGGTGCCACATTATCATAATGTACGCTACCCGAAATGCGTCCTTCAAGCTTCCCCATCATTGTAAGCATTTCAAACTCATTAAATGGTTTATCAAAAAACTCATTTAAGGCAACAAATGCGCCAACCACAGAGCAAGCACTTGATCCTAATCCCGAACCTATTGGCATATTTTTTTCAAGAGTCATACTGACGGGCAATGTTTTACCCATTGCTTGACAAAAATACTGCCAGCATTGATAAACAATATTGTTTTTGGGATCATTGGGGAGGTTTTTCACAAATGAGCCTTTGCTAGTTAACAAAAATTTGCTAGCAGGTTCAACAGTGATACAATCGCCAAGCATCACACCACTAATAGGGCTAATTGCTGCACCTAATATATCAAAGCCAACACTAATATTAGCCATTGATGCAGGCGCATAAACAGTTAAAGATTTATGATTCATTTAGCCTCCTATTTTGCCTGATGTGGTACGTAAAATATCAGCAAAAACACCTGCAGCGGTAACATCATTGCCAGCGCCATAGCCTCGTAATACGAGTGGTATAGGTTGGTAATAACGCGTATAGAAAGCTAAGGCATTTTCACCATTTTTGACTTTATAAAGAGGATCTTCGCTATCAACGGCTTCAATCTTAACATGGCATTGCTTGTTTTCTATACTGCCAACATAGCGTAGAACTTTGCCTTTTTTTGCGGCTTGTTCTGATTTTTCTTTAAACACGGCATCCAATTGTGGCAATTGTTTCATAAACTCATCAAGGCTACCTTGTGTATACTCAACAGGTAGAACAGATTCGACATTGATTTGATCAAGCTCTAATTGTAATCCTGCTTCTCGAGCTAAAATTAATAGTTTTCTCGCCACGTCAGTGCCTGATAAATCATCACGAGGATCAGGTTCAGTAAAACCTTTCTCTTTAGCCAATTTAGTTGCTTCAGACAATAACATGCCTTCATCAAGTTTACCAAAGATGAAAGAAAGTGAACCTGACAATATACCTGAAAATTTAATAAGCTCATCCCCTGCATTGAGTAGATTTTGTAAGTTTTCAATAACAGGTAATCCAGCGCCAACATTAGTATCGTACTGGAATTTTCGTTTACTTTTTGCCGCTTCTTGGCGTAAACGCAAATAATAAGCCATTGAGCTGGTATTGGCTTTCTTATTTGGCGTGACGACGTGAAAGCCATTAGCTAAAAAGTCCGCATATTTATCTGATACTTCACTACTTGATGTACAATCGACTAGAATTGGGTTGAGTAATCGATTATTTTTAGCAAACTCAATAATTCCGTCTAACGTGTAGCTATGTTCACTTTGTCTGATTTGATCTCGCCAATTGCTCAGATCAATGCCATCACGGTTAAGGACATTATGTTTAGAATTAAATAGCCCACACACACGAAGATCGACCTGTTTGTTTTTTAGCCATTTTTGCTGGCGATTAATTTGATCAATAAGTGCACCACCAACACCACCAACACCAATAACAAATACATCAAGCATTTTGTCCGTACCAAATAACATTTGGTGAGCAACTCTTACGCCCATTACGGCAACATCATTATCAACCACAACAGAAATTGAGCGCTCAGATGAACCTTGTGCAATAGCGACAATATTAATATTCGCTCTGGCTAGGGCTGTAAAAAAGTTAGCTGATAAGCCTCGTAATGTACGCATACCATCACCGACAACTGAGATAATTGCCTGTTTTTCAATGACTTCAATAGGTTCAAGCAAACCATCTTTTAGCTCTAGGAAAAATTCATCATTTAATGCCTCTTCAGCTCGGCTGAGCTCAGTTTGCGGTACACAAAAACTAATACTATATTCTGATGAGGATTGGGTAATAAGCACCACTGAAATGCCGGCATAAGACATGGCAGAAAAAACGCGAGCCGACATACCCACCATGCCCTTTAAGCCAGGGCCAGAGACGTTAATCATTGCCATATTATTTAAATTAGTAATGCCTTTTACTGGTGTTGTTGAATCAACAACATTGGCACCGATTAATGTACCTGGCGCATCAGGATTATTGGTGTTTTTAATTAAGCAAGGAATTTGAAATTGAGCAATAGGTAAAATCGTTCTTGGGTGAAGAACTTTGGCGCCAAAATAAGAAAGTTCCATTGCCTCTTGATAAGATAGCGTCTTAAGGAGTTTTGCATCAGGCACAGTACGGGGATCACAAGTATAAACACCATCGACATCAGTCCATATTTCACAACTACTAGCACGCAGACACGCAGCTAGTACCGATGCAGAGTAATCCGAACCATTACGCCCGAGAGCAACGAGCTCACCTTTATCATTACCCGCAGTAAAACCAGGCATTAAAATTATATGATTTTGGGGAATATGCATTTCACTAAGTCGGCGTGAAGACTCTGCAATATCGACGGTTGATTCTAAATAGTTGCCTTCAGCAATTAGCATTGCTACTGGGTTTATTACAGTAACTAAATGCCCCTTAGCCTTAAGCAGTTCTTCCATAATGGCAATAGAGAGTTTTTCGCCACGGCAGATAATTGATGCATTAATGCTATCTGGGCATTGGCCTAATAAAGCGATCCCCTTAAGTAGTTGCTTAACATTGTTTAATTCATCAAGTGCAAAGCGCTTCATCTGTTCATAAGCAAAATTAGGTTGTGCTTTTGCAATTCCTTCTAGTAAATTAGCAAAGATTTTTTCAGCATCACAGATATTATTTTGTATATCCTGCCCAGCAACCGTTTTTTCTACCATTGCAACTAAATGATTAGTAATTTTAGCTGGTGCGGATAAAACAGTTGCGTTTTGCTCTTGTTTAGCATTATTTTCGATAATCTCTGCAACGCGTAAAAAACGTTCTGCGTTAGCGACAGATGTTCCTCCAAATTTTAAAACTTTCATATCACACCTTTACTTATTGTTCTAATTTATGCCTGTTACCATTCAAAATACCTTTTACCTAAAAACATCAGTGGTTTAAAAGTAGTAATAAGAAATCAAAATATTAAAATTTTATCTTTCTTTACTCTTATGGTTTTTGAACCTGTTTTTATAAAAACTAAAAACCCGCCTATTTTGGCGGGTTTTTTATATTTTCAAGGAAAAATTAACCCGCCCTATATTGAATAATAGTGCTTAAGGTGCTAATAATGTTTGAAATCATCATTATCATTTTCATCATTTTCCTAATTAAATTTATTTTTTAAACGCTAAAAACAAAACAGCCTGACATTTTCATGTCAGGCTGTAATTTTAAAAAAACTTTTTGCTATTTTCGTACTCATTAACAACTTTATTCAATGCTTGATAGATACTTTCAGTATCTTGCTTTTTTAACGCTTCATCAAGAATGTTAAGATACGATAACATTAGCTTTTGATTGTCTTCTGCAAACTTTGGTGATATTTCCTGATCTTCATATAGCATGACATAAGTGCGTGCAAATCCAAAAATCAAAAAATAGACCGCTGCGTTTTTTGTATCTTCTTGAATCAATGTTTGCATAGCATTACGCAGTTTTACATAACTGTCTGTGCCTGGTAAACTTGCCGCAAATGTTTTAGTTACTTCAGTAAATACCATTACGATTAACCTCAATCAAAACCACAAGAAAAAAGAATAGCAACCCTAAAGCAGAAGTGCAAGTCTATTTTGTTCTTCAAATCTATTTTTTATTATTAAAGGGAGCGAGCATTTATAATTTAACCTCCACAGTCAATACGTTTTAATTACTCACTTTCTTTGTAAAGTGCTAATCCTGCTGGAGCTTGAGCAACTGGCATTATCTCTAGTGAATTGACATTAAAATGTGCTGGCGTATTAACTAACCAAGAAATGGTATTTGCAATATCTTCTGGTGTTATATAATCAATACCTTCGTATACAGCGGCTGCTTGATCATTATTGCCATGAAATCTGACATTAGAAAATTCGGTGCCTCCACATAATCCTGGTTCAATATTGGTGACTCTGATTTTTTTTCCTAAAAGATCAGTCCGTAAATTAGCGCTAAATTGTTTTACAAATGCTTTTGTTGCGCCGTATACATTCCCACCTTTATAAGCATAGGTACCAGCTACTGAGCCAAGATTAATAATGTAACCAAAGTTGCGCTCAACCATACTAGGTAAAATTTGATGAGTTAAATAAATTAATCCCATTATATTAGTTTGAATCATTGTTTCCCAATCATTGAAATCAGCTTGATAAGCTGGTTCTAATCCTAAAGCCAATCCTGCATTGTTAATTAAAATATCGATAGGTTGAAATGCTTTAGGAAGCTGTAACAATATTGATTCTATTGCATCTTTTTTTGTAACATCCAAAGTTAAAAAGGTAAAGTTTATTCCTAATTCATCTGCTAATTTTTGTAACTTATCTCCACGTCGAGCAACACCAATCACTTTATAGCCATCAGCAACGAGCTTACGACAAATTGCTTGACCAAATCCGGATGAAGCACCTGTAACTAAAGCGATATTCATAATAAGCCTCCTTATTGGCTAAACAAAAGTTTACGTATATTTTCATAAACTGTGGTATGCATAAACAAAAAAGATACAAATAAAAATAGAGTAAAGCACATAATTTCTTGAAATGATTTTACAAAATATTTATTTAATACCTAAAAAAAACCCGCTAATTAAGCGGGTTGATATTTAATATTTCATGTAGCAGGTTCTTCTGCGGGTTCTTCATCTTTCAATGGAACAATTAATGTATCGATATGTGTATTATTAATAAGTTGACGAGCAGATGACATTAATTTACTCCAAAAGTCTTGATGATGGCCACACACGACAAGATCAGCGCCATATTCGTGAATTGCTTCAATTAATACTTGGTCAAATTCTCCATTTCCTAAAAGAGTATGAGCAATAGGATAACCCGCATCGTCGGCCAATTTATTTAAAGCAACGTGCGCATCTTGAGTAATTCGGTCTTTCATATCATTCATATTAATATCAACCAAACCAGTATAAAGATCTGAATAATTAATACCAACATGAATCAATGATATTTGAGCATTATATGGTCTAGCCATAGAAACAGCTTTTTCGACGAGAACTTCACTTTCAGGTGATAAATCCACTGCGACTAATATATGTTTATAAGCCATGATATTTTACTCCTTCCTATTTTTAAAGCCCAAATAAATTGAAAACCAGTACTCTATTTTTACTCCTAAATTAATTTTTGAGCAAGCCAAAAAAGTGATCCAGATAACAAAATTGAAATTGGAAGTGTTAAAATCCAAGTTAATGCAATACTTTTTATTGTTTTACTTTGTACTCCACCACCATCAACAATCATCGTTCCAGCAACTGAGGAAGAAAGAACTTGGGTTGTTGATACTGGCATGCCAGTATAGCTTGCAATCCCAATTGATAAAGCTGTTGTGATTTGTGCCGATACGCCTTGTGCGTAAGTCATGCCTTTCTTACCAATTTTTTCACCAATAGTAATAGCTACACGGCGCCATCCTATCATTGTTCCAACTGCCAATGCTGAAGCTACGGCAACGATAATCCAAACAGGCGCATATTCCACAGTTTTAAGCAGATCATTATTCAAAGATTTTAAATATTGTTTATCTTCTTGTGTCACGTTAGGTTGTTTAGCAATATGCGAAACCGTGTCAGATAAACACAGTAATATACGTCTAGCTTGTGAACGTTGTTCTACCGTAAGCGACTGATAATCACGTATTTTATTGAATAAATTATTAGCAATCGCTAATGTGGTATATGAACGCGAATAATCACAATGATATTTATTCAAGTCGCCTTCTGGAACACTAGTATCTAATAGTGGCTGTTTACCTATTATCGTTGTTAAATCGTCATTATGGGTAACAAAATACTCTTGAATATTGTGAATAGCATTACGAGTATTTGTAATATCATAGGTAGATGCACTCATGTTAACAATAAACCCTGCTGGAGCTATGCCCATCAACACTAACATCAATAAGCCAATACCTTTTTGACCGTCATTGGCTCCATGAGAAAAACTCACACCGGCAGCCGAAATAATGAGCATAATACGAATCCAAAAAGGAGGTTTCTTCTTGCCATAGAGTTTTTCACGTTGTTCTGGCGTCATGAAAATACGTTCTCGTTTTTTGCTGCTTTTTTTACTTTGGCTTTTACGTGTCCAATATTTCCTCAACAGAAAGATCATCAAGCCTGCAATCACAAGACCTACAACAGGGGAAACAATTAATGATAAAAAGATATGAATCATCTTAGGAATATTAAGGGCATCTATTATTGATGTATCCATAATAAATGCGTTAGTAAGTGCCACGCCAATAATTGAACCAATTAGGGTATGTGAGCTTGACGCTGGAATACCAAGATACCATGTCCCAAGATTCCAAATAATAGCCGCAAATAAAATAGAAAAGACCATAGCAAGCCCATGTGATGAACTTACATTAAGTAATAAATCAGTAGGTAATAGATGAACTATGGCATAAGCCACACTGAGGCCACCAAGCAAAACCCCAAAAAAGTTAAACATACCAGCCATAAAAACAGCGAGTTGTTCCTTTAATGCCCTAGTATAAATTACTGTTGCAACAGCATTAGCTGTGTCGTGGAATCCATTAATTGCTTCATAAAAAAGGACAAAAAACAGTGCCAAAACTAATAGTATAATGGTCGAAAATTCTAATTCAGCAAATAGATGTAACATAATATATCTTTCTGTTGTTAATAGCGACCCTATTATCCTTGAGAATAGAGCAATGAGCAAAACAATTTTTAAATTTTTCGTTTTGCATAATGTGCAGCTAAAATCGCACAAATCATTAATTGAACTTGATGAAAAATCATTAAGGGTAAAATTATTATGCCGATTATCGACATAGGAAAGATAATGCTAGCCATAGGAATACCGTTCGCTAAACTTTTTTTGGAACCACAAAACACAATAGTGATTTCATCTTCTTTGTTAAAACCCAGTAATCTTGAACCATAAGTTGTTATTAATAAAACAATAATTAACAATATAATAGAATAAAAAATAATTGATAAAAGTGATAACAAACTAATTTGAGACCAAATACCATTAGCAACAGCATCACTAAAGGCTACATATACAACTATTAGAATTGAGAATCGATCGGTTTTATAAATGACACTTTTATATTTATCCACCCATTTGCCAATAAAGCGTCTTGATAAGTGACCAAGTAAAAATGGCAACATAAGTTTTAACATGATAGAAGTGATGGCATCTAGCATATTCATAGAATTTGAAGCTTGCGTATGCATCAATAAACTCACTAAAACAGGAGAAATAAACACCCCTAATAATGTTGATGCTGAAGCACTACAAATAGCCGCAGCCACATTGCCTTTTGCAATTGAGGTAAACGCAATAGCAGATTGCACGGTTGCGGGTAATACACAAAGATAAACAAAACCTAAATAAAGATTTTGCGGTAAAAAAGTGGGAACCAATATTTGCATCATTACTCCTAGAACAGGAAAGATAACAAAAGTGGTCATAAAAATAACTAAATGTAACCGCCAATTTTTTATACCAATAACAATCGCTTGAAAGGAAAGCTTAGCGCCGTGCATAAAAAAGAGCAAGCCAATAGCAAAGGTAGTCAGATTTTCAAAAAAAACTTTAGTCTGCCCTTTACATGGTAAAAAACTAGCTGTAATTACGACACAAATTAACGTTAATAGAAATGGATCGATTTTAAAACGTTGTAGGATATTCATAGTTTTGCTTTTAGTCTAATTAGTAAAAAAAATCGCCACGATTGTGGCGATATTAATAGGTAATAACGTTATTCTAAGAAACTACGAAGCACATCGGAACGGCTTGGATGGCGCAATTTACGCAAGGCTTTAGCTTCAATTTGACGAATACGTTCACGTGTAACATCAAATTGTTTACCTACCTCTTCTAACGTATGGTCTGTGTTCATATCTATACCAAATCGCATACGTAATACTTTAGCTTCTCTTGGCGTTAGCCCTGATAAAATATCACGTGTTGCACTACGCAAGCTTTCAGATGTCGCTGCATCTAACGGTTGCTCAAGAGCAGTATCCTCAATAAAATCACCTAAATGGGAATCCTCATCATCCCCAACTGGTGTTTCCATTGAAATTGGCTCTTTAGCAATCTTAAGTACCTTACGAATTTTATCTTCTGGCATTTGCATGCGCTCTGACAACTCCTCAGGTGTCGGTTCACGACCAATCTCTTGTAACATTTGACGTGAAATACGATTTAGTTTGTTGATTGTTTCAATCATATGCACCGGGATACGGATTGTTCTTGCTTGATCGGCAATAGAACGAGTAATAGCTTGCCTTATCCACCAAGTTGCATAAGTCGAGAACTTATAACCACGACGATATTCAAATTTATCGACCGCTTTCATCAAACCTATATTACCTTCTTGGATAAGATCCAAGAACTGTAACCCACGATTCGTATATTTTTTGGCAATGGAAATAACTAAACGCAAGTTAGCTTCCACCATCTCTTTCTTGGCGCGGCGGGCTTTGGCTTCACCAATAGACATCCGTCTATTAATATCTTTAATTTGTTCAATAGATAGACTAGTTTCTGTTTCGATTTGTTGCAATAAGTTAACCTGAACTTGAATTGGTTCTTCAAACTGTTTCAAACTTACAGCAAATGCGCCTTTAGCTGTGAGCGCTTTTTCATACCAGCTCATATTATTTTCGTTACCGGTAAAATACGTCATAAACTGTTTTTTCGGCATTTTGCATTGTTCAACACAAAGCTTCATAATCACGCGTTCATGTGCTCGGACTCGCTCCATCATACTGCGCATATTATTAACGAGAATATCAAACTGCTTAGCGACTAAACGAAATTGCTTGAATATTTCTGATAGATTTTCGATCTCTTTTTGTGCTTTGTTATGAGCTCGACCATATTTTTTGATCGCATCAGACGTTTTATCGTGTTGCTCTTTTAATTCAGCAAATTTAGCTCTTGCAACTTCAGGATCAATAGAAACATCATCATCGGTTGAAGAGTCTCCTTCTTCATCCTCATTTTCATCGTCACTATCATCAATTTCAATTTCAGATTCACTAACTTCTAAATCTTCTGGCAATTCGTCTGTCACTTCTTCGGCATTTGGGTCAACAAAGCCTGTAATCAAATCAGATAAACGAACTTGGCCACTTTCGATTAAATTATATTGCTCTAAAAGATAAGTAATTGCTTCTGGATATTCTGATACTGAAGTTTGAACTTGATTGATACCATCTTCAATACGTTTAGCAATATCAATTTCGCCTTCGCGTGTTAGTAGTTCAACCGCGCCCATTTCTCGCATATACATACGAACAGGATCAGTTGTTCTACCAATTTCTGATTCAACATTAGATAATACTAAGGCAGTTGCAGCTTCAACAGCCTCTTCATCAGGGACATTATCTGAAAGTAATAGTTCATCAGAGTCTGGGGCTTCTTCAAGCACTTGAATCCCCATGTCATTAATCATTTGGATAATATCTTCAATCTGATCTGAATCAATAATCTCTTCAGGCAAGTGATCGTTGACATCAGCATAGGTTAAATATCCTAGCTCCTTACCTCGAATGATCAGGAGTTTTAGCTGTGATTGAGAATTTTGCTCCATAAAAGGTATCCACTTTAGTTATTTTGTCATCTATATTATATATGTAGACTAATAGTTGGAGTCTACATATAGCCTATATATTTAGTCTTTTCTTGATAAAACAAGTATTAAAGTCGCCAATTCTTTTTTCTCTACGGCACTTAAGCCAGAGACTCTCTCTTTTGCGATCAGTTCATCTTGCCTTTGGGCGAGTATATTATCATACAACTCTTTTAAAGTATGTGAAAAAGTTGAGCTTATTTCATCATCTTGATAATGGTGCTCCCATGTTGATAAACGGCTTAACTGTTTGTAAAACGGCCTGTCTATGCATTCTGTTAATATTTGTGCTGTTGTTATATTGGGATAACGTTGGCATAATTCAAGCAATTCGATAAAAATCTCAATTCCAGCCATGTTAACTTGACGAATTGCATTGAGATCAGAAACTTGCTCAGCAAGATTTGGGTATTGAAGTAGTAAACCAATTAAAATGCGCATCGTAGTTAATTTTATTTGTGTTCTAGGTGTATTTTCATTGGCTTTTTCATCTTTTTTAGAACGATTTTCATCTAACAATTGTTCTAGTTGAGAAACATCAAGTAAACCTAAATAATTACCTAATTTTTGTAATAAATTTAATCTGAAAGCTTTTGCCCTAATTTGATCAAGCAACGGTAAAGCTAGCGAACTTAATTTCGCTTTTCCTTCAGCAGTTTTTAAATCAACTTGCTTTAAAAGCTCATCAAATAAAAATTTCGATAGATTTGGTGCTTCATTTAAATATTTTTCAAAACCCTCTTTACCAACTTTACGCACAAAAGTATCTGGATCTTCATCTTGAGGTAAAAAAGCAAAGGTAATTTTCTTTCCATCTATTAAACAAGGTAATAAAACGTTCAGAGCTCGCCAAGCAGCGTTTCGTCCAGCATTATCACCATCATAACAAAATATGACCGAATCTGTAGCTCTAAACAGTAATTTAATATGTTCTTCTGATGTTGCCGTACCTAAAGCGGCAACAGCATAATCAATGCCATATTGAGCAAGCGAAACCACATCCATATAACCTTCAACCACTACAAGTTGCTGAGGGTTACGATTAACTTCAAGTGTTTCATAAAGTCCATATAGCTGAAAACCTTTATGAAAAATAGGGGTTTCTGGTGAATTAATATATTTTGCAGGGTCATTAATGATAGTTCGCCCACCAAATGCTATAACATTTCCTTGCCTATCTCGAATAGGAAACATGATTCGCCCGCGAAAACGGTCATATTGGTTACGGCTATCATTGGTTACTAACATACCCGCTTGCTGATAAAGTGCAGCTTCAGCTTTTGTTTTAACCACATTTTGTGATGTTAACCGCCATTCATTAGGCACAAAACCAATTTTATATCTGGCGATAATTTCGGCATTAAGCCCTCTTTGTTCAAGATATTTATGGGCTTCTATGGATGTTGGCAAGGCTAATTGCTGTTGATAAAAATTAGTAATTTTAGCCATTAATGCATACAGGTCACGGCGGACATTTCTAGATTCGATATGCTTTGATTGATCTATTTGACTATTATCAGTATCAATATAAGGTACCTGAATACCTTGCATGCTAGCTAATTCTTCAATAGCTTCAGGGAAAGATAACCGTTCATATTGCATTAAAAAATTAACAACAGATCCAGAGGCACCGCACCCAAAACAATAATAAATCTGCTTTTTCTCATTAAGAGAAAAAGAGGCGGTTTTCTCATCATGAAAAGGGCAACAACCAAAATAATTATTCCCTTTTTTTTTCATTTTAACGCGCTTGCTAATGACATCCAAAATATTGGTTCGAGCAATTAGATCTAAGGTGAAATCGCGAGGAATAAAACCTTTCATGATAAATTTTAACCAATTTTGTTGTTACAGAAAGGCAACAAGCCGTATTAAAAATACGGCTTGTTAGAATTCTTTATATTTGAAGATAACAAATTGATTTTAATATCAATTCCAATTTTCAGTATAAATAATTTTAAAACTATTAATATAGACGAGTGCGACGAGCGTTTTCTCTTTCTAATTTCTTAGCATGACGTTTAACAGCTGCAGCTTTTGCTCGTTTACGAATAGTGGTTGGTTTTTCGTAAAATTCACGATTACGAACTTCAGCTAAAACTCCTGCTTTTTCACAAGAACGTTTGAAACGACGTAATGCTACATCGAAAGGTTCATTTTCACGTACTTTAATTACTGGCATGTGCCTCTCACCTCAAATTTATTTAATATCACAAGGGACTAAAATTTAGTGCGTAATTTTACTCCTAATCGATATATGTTGTAAAGTAAAAAATAGAATTATTATCAGACTACAAATTAATTTGCTAATCAAAATATAGCGTCAGATAATAAATCAAATCTCATTAAGAATAAACAGGAGTTTTTCATGCCATCATTTACAGGTCAATACCCACAACGTCGCTTACGTCGTAACCGAGTTCATGACTTTAGTCGTCGTATGCTTGCTGAGCATAGCTTAACAGTTAATGACCTAATTTATCCAGTCTTTATTGTTGAAGGGAATAATACAACTGAACGGGTAAGTTCAATGCCAAACGTTAATCGAATGAGTATTGATGTATTATTAAAAGAAGCGGAACAAATAGTTAAATTAGGGATCCCTGTCCTTTCATTATTTCCTGCTATTGATCCGGTAAAAAAATCATTGCTAGCGCAAGAAGCGTATAATGAAAATGGATTAGTACCAAAAGCTATCCGAGCATTAAAAAAAGAATTCCCAGAGCTAGGCATACTCACCGATGTTGCTCTTGATCCTTATACTACACATGGACAAGATGGAATTATTGATGAACACGGGTATGTACAAAATGATATTTCCGTTCAAACGCTTGCTAAACAAGCGTTAATGCAAGCAGAAGCAGGTGCTGACATTATAGCACCAAGCGATATGATGGATGGACGCATTGGTACAATACGTGATGAGCTAGAAAAACAAGGCTTTGTTAATACGCAAATTATGGCTTATTCAGCAAAATATGCATCAAGTTTTTATGGACCTTTTCGCGATGCGGTCGGCTCTGCTAAAAATATAAAAGGCAGCAATAAAAAAACTTACCAACTCGATCCTGCGAATAGTAGTGAAGCATTACAAGAAATTTATCAGGATTTAAGTGAAGGTGCAGATATGGTCATGGTTAAACCAGGTATGCCTTATCTTGATATAGTTCGAAGAGTGAAAGAAACTTTCGCTGTGCCCACATTTGCTTATCAAGTATCAGGGGAATATGCCATGTTAACAGCAGCAATCCAAAACGGTTGGTTAGATGAAAAATTAGCAATTATGGAATCTTTACTTTGTTTTAAACGCGCTGGTGCAGATGGTGTTTTAACCTATTTTGCTAAACAAGTCGCTGAGTGGTTACATCAAAAATAACAATATTTGTTTAAATGTTGATAAATCCTTTTCTAATTCAAGGTGATTATATAAAGAAGCTAAATTAATTAGCAGTTTTGTTGTTTTTTTATAATACTTTTATAAAAAAAGTTACCTTTTATCAATATGCAACAACACTGAAAGCCCAAAATAAGCCATGTTGTTTTTATTTCGGCTCGCTAAGATTCTCTTATTTTAAAAAAGATTTGAGTTATCAACTAAAATGAGCGAGCCGATGTATGGGAAAAATTGATTAAATCATCAATTAGTATTTTTTCCCAGTTTTGGGCGATTGACTCATTGTGGGATGAGTAGCTCCAACTTACCATCATCGTCAATGAGCATAGCTTTTAGTTGTAGCCATTACGCTGATCGCAGATGGCTGCCTAATTTTTTATGATATTTATCATGGCATAACTATTCGTCCATCTCTGAATTAAGGCGCTTTTCGATAGCCAGTTTATTAAAAATAACCATTATCTTATCTAAGTCGTCTTGAGTTTTTCTATTGTTAGCTAATTTTGCTAGTAGATATTATGAATATTTTTTATCCATTTTTATTTGTCTGTTTTTTATATTACAATATGTTAACAATAACTCTACTAGCTGCACCACAGTCAGTTGATTATTATGCTTATATCGGTTTTAATGCACATCCTTCCGCTTGGATTTTAAGAGAAAATTAAAATGAGAATCATCTTAGCATCAACATCTCAATCACGTAAAAAAGTGCTTGAAAAATTAGCTATTCCTTTTGAATGTGTGCCACCGATTTGTGATGAGACGCCACTTAAAGGCGAATCAGCCGAGCAGTTAGTCGTTCGTTTAGCCCAAATGAAAGCACAATCATTAGTTACTAGCTATCCCAATAGTTTAATTATTGGTTCAGATCAGGTGGGGGTGTTAGACGGTAATATTGTTTGTAAACCGCATACGGTTGATAATGCCCGCAAACAGCTTCGACAAAGCAGTAGTAAAGCTTTCTATTTTTATACTGGTATGACAGTAATTAATACCAAAACTCAACAACAAACCACCATTTGCGAACCATTTAAAGTGACCTTTCGACATTTAACTGATTCAGAAATTGATGCCTACATTAGCAAAGAGATGCCTTTACAGTGCGCTGGTAGTTTTAAATGTGATGAGTTAGGTATTACCTTGTTTGATAAACTAGAAGGTAATGATATTAATTCGTTAGTCGGATTGCCACTGTTAAAACTAAATAAAATTATGATTGAAATGGGTTGTAATCCACTATTGTTGTAAAGCACACAAGTTAAATTCCTCCATTTTGACTTAGTGTTGTGTTAACCGATTTATTTAATCAATAAATTTCCCTGCCGACATTTTCAAAATTGTTTGGCTATAACTAGCTACATCATTATCATGGGTGACAATTAATAAGGCTGTGCCTTGCTGGTTAATTTCGGTTAATAGTTGCATGATATCCGCCGAGCTTTCGTCATCAAGATCACTGGTTGGTTCGTCAGCTATAATGATTTGTGGACGACAAATTAATGCACGTAAAATAGCAACTCTCCGCATTTCACCACCAGACATATTGGCGGGATAAGCATCTTGTAAATAACTTATTTTAGCTTTTTTAAGCAGGCTTTGTGCGTAACTTAGGCTGTTATTATTGGAACGCTTAGTTAAATAGAAAGGCAAGCGGATATTATCTAGTGCGGTTAAATTAGGGAGTAAACTACTACCTTGTGGAATATAACCAATATGCTGATTGCGAAATGCCGATACCTGTTGATCATTAAGTTCAAATAAGTTGGTTTCATTAACGGTGATCTTGCCTTGTGTTGGTGTGAGTAATCCTGCAATCATGTTAAGTAATGTTGTTTTACCGCTGCCCGATTTACCCATAATGCAAATAAAGTCATTTTTTTTCATTGAAAAACTGACATTATTTACTGCTGAAAAGGTTTGCTGGTCACGGTAATAATCTTTACGTAGATTTTTGACATTTAGTAACATTATTCGCCCTCTCTAAGCGTACTGTAAGTATCAAATTTAGTTATAGATAATGCACTATAGGTACTTGATAACGGGGCAATGATTAACGTAAGAATAAAAACTATTATTGCATATAATAGTGCATCAAATAATGAAATATTCATACACGGCAAACCGATTGATTGACAAATTAATAAGCTAAATGCATAGAGTAACACTGTTGCGATTATGATGCCGGCAATACCACCTAATGCACTGATTATTAAAGATTCTCGTAACAACATTTTGACTAGATCACGGCGTGAAGCGCCTAATATTCGTAATAAACTGATTTCGCGTTTCCGTTCATTAAGTGAAGATGAAAAAATAACAAAGATCACAATAATTGCCAGAATCCAAAAAATAGCCGATAGACTATAAACAATAGTTGAAAAGCTGGTTAACCATTTAGATATATTGCTTAACATGCCTTTAGTCATGATAAAGTCAATATTATAGTCAATAGCATATTTAGGCATAATTTGATTAATAATGTCTTTAGACTGATAATCAGAATTAACTTTGATAAAAATTGACGAAGCATAATCTGCAAAATGGTCAATATCGCCCTCAATTAACTTAGCTTCTTTCATTAATGATTGCGCTGCTTGCATGGTCATAAAGACTGACGTGTCGAAGCCCATACCGGTACTATCCATTTTTGCAGCGATTTTAAATGGGTGATTAAAAAACATGATTTCACTGCCTGCATTAGCACTAATTTTTGAACCGACAACGACTTGATTGTCAGTAAGAGGTGCTGAGAGTTGTGATTGCAACCAAGGTTTAATCACAAAATCACTATGCTGATCAAAACCAATTAATTGGACTTTAGATGAACAACAACCTGCATTTAGCGATGCAATAAATAGTTGTGGTGAAATAGCATCGATGCCTTTGATGGCTTTTATCTTATCGATCAAATCAA
Organism: Gilliamella sp. Nev6-6; assembly: GCF_001690605.1. Lineage (NCBI taxonomy): Bacteria > Pseudomonadati > Pseudomonadota > Gammaproteobacteria > Orbales > Orbaceae > Gilliamella > Gilliamella sp. Nev6-6. Next base: position 28,156 of record NZ_LZHP01000088.1, read on the forward strand.
CTTTTAAATAAAAACTACTCGGTTCACCACGCAATAAGGCAACTTCTAAATTTTTTTCATAACCATGGGGGACAATAAGAATATCAGCTCCTAACCGATTAGCCATGCCAGTAATACCCAAGCTAAGGTTTTTCATTAGCACGCTACCACCAAACAGTGTTGCAGAAAAAAGCATGATAATGATAATCAAACAGCAACTGCGAAATGGTCGTCGCTGTATATTGCGCCAAGCTAAATTTGCCATAGTGATCGGTTTTTCTTGCATGTTAACTTCCTGCTGGTGTAATTAAAAAGTATCTTTTTTTATGCCGAATAAAGATAAATAAGCGTTTAGCCTTTAAAAGTTAAATTGTCGATTTTTAGTCTTTTTATTTAAATAATAAGTGTTAATGATAGCAATAATAAATAATAAACTAGATAATAACACTAAGGCTGGTTTTGCCCCCATATTACATCGCATCATTTCGTTAGAGCAAACGCCAATTAAAATGGTTGGAATTGCTATGGCTAATAACGAAATACAGGCAAGTGCCATACTTAATCCCATGCGAACAAAGGCAGTACGGCTAATTAATAGCAATGTGCCAATAGTTATCACTAAACAACCAATACCGATTTCAGCTCTGGCTGTCCAAAAACATTTCATGATTTTTCCTGTACTAGCATGCATGTGCCCACTATGCGCAAGCTTACTACTAGTGCTACTCATTGTATCAATCGGTGTGGTTACAGCTTCAGGCGGTGGACAAACTGGCAATATATATAATGGAAATAAAATAATTAACACACCAATAACGATAAAAATACTTGACGAAATAATACGATTTTTCATATACGATAACCCATTGTTGATTAGTTGTTTATAACACGCGCAATTTTGCCGTGCTCAAGTACTACTGTAGTTTGAGCATGTTTTGACACTTCTGGAGAGTGAGTAACGACTATTATTGTGCTACCTTCTTCGTGTAGCTGATGCAGTAAATTCATGACCATCGTTTCATTACTTTCATCTAAATTACCAGTTGGTTCATCGGCCAAAATTAATTTGGGGTAATTAATCAATGCTCTGGCAATACATACACGTTGCTGTTCACCGCCTGATAGCTGCCTTGGTAAGTGTTTAGCTCGTGCAGCAAGCCCAACTCGTTCTAATGCTTGCATAGCTTCTTTTTCATCAACCATGCTGTGATAATATTGTGCAACCATCACATTTTCTAAAGCAGTTAAATATGATACTAAGTGAAATTGTTGAAATATTAGTCCTATTTTATCTCGGCGAATTTCGGTCAATTCGGGCAAAGAAAGTTGAGTAATATCTTGCCCATCCAAAATGACTGAGCCCAATGAAGGTTTATCCATGCAACCAATGATATTCATCAAAGTGGTTTTACCACTGCCTGATGGTCCCATAATTGATAACCATTTGCCTTCTTCAACTGTTAGATTCACTTCAGACAGCGCATGGAGCGAACCATAAATCTTAGACACATTGTTTACTTCGAGTATATTCATACTTTATATCCTATTCGCCACGCAACACTAACGCAGGCTCTATTTCAAGTGCACGTTTTACTGGAATTAAACATGCAATGACTGTTACTATCGTTGAAATAATAATCGTGGTTGGGATTAAATAAAACTCAATAATAACGGAGCGCCCAAACACACTACTGCTTATGATTTGAGCAAAAATAAGCCCGCAAATAGCACCTATAATTCCTCCTACGACACCTAAAACTAATCCTTCAGCTAAAAACTCTTTGGCAATACTTATATTATTTGCACCTATTGCTTTTTTAAGACCAATTTCTTGACGGCGCTCCATAACCACTGTCATCATGGTGGTAGCAACACAAATCATGGTAAGTATCAGCACGATAAAAGTAACTAAGTAAAGTAATGAAGATAGTTTACCTAATACCGAAGATTCCGATTTTATTACCCATTTAATTAAATGAGGCTCAAGTTTTGTCATTTGGTTTTTAATGACTTCAATGTAGTGTTGTAACTCAGATTCTGTTGCAGTAATACTGACTTCAATAACTTCAGCTTGTTCGTTTTCTTCAAGTAGTTGTTCTAGCGCATGCAAGTCAATAAAGATAAAACCATCTTCTGCCCGTCCTGTTTTAACAATACCCGTAATTTTAAGTTCTTCATCAAAACGGGAATCTTGTTTTGATTTACCCAAAATGGGCATAGTGTTGCCAACGGTTAATTTTGCAAAATTAGCAATATCGGTACCAATAAGTATTTCATGTGAATTTTGCGGTAATGTTCCTTCAATACGCCAATAGGGGCTGGTTTTAGTAATTTGTTTAAAGTCTGTTCCCACAATCGTATAAGGTTGCTGATTGCTACGAATTAAATCATAACGAAATGGCGTGACGCCAAGCAATTTATCTTTTGGTAGAAGGTTTACCGCTTTATTGACATCAGCTATTGCCACAGTTGGTTGATTATTAGTTGGCAATAATAGAAGATTGGCGCCATAAGAACGAAATTCTTGTCCCATTTGCCGTGGTATATCATAACAAAGTGTAATCATACCAAGCAGTACAGTCGCACCTATGGCAACACCAAGTAAAGCAATAGTGATGCGCGAACAACGGCGAATAAGCGAACTCAGCACCATTTTAATGATAAAGCGTTTATTGTTATTGATCATAATACTTACCTTTCATCTTATCGGTCGTGTAACACATCGGTTGGGCGTAAAAACATCATAATACGTAATGCGGGTAAGCTACCTAAAAAAGTGATTAGGCAAACCATAATTATAACTAACGGAACAATGATCATTTTAGGTTCAATAAATGAACCAAATACGGTATAACCTATAATTTGCGCAAAACCAAGGCCAATAAAATAACCCAAAACGCCGCCGAGTAAGGCAATAATCAAAATTTCAGTGAGTATTAACATAGCAACAGCCGTATTGGTTGCGCCAAGCGCTTTTAATAAACCAATTTCGGTACTTCGCTCTATTACATTGGCTGTTACCAAATTCGAAATAGCTAGAGCAGAACAAACTAGTGATAAGATAGTGAGTAATAACATTAATAATTGCGTTTTTTGTAAAATAGAGCCTTCAGACTCGGCAACTTGCATAATGGCCTTTACACGCACATTGGGCATTAACTCTTCCAATTGATAAGCAATTGAGCTGATATAAGCGGTGCAATACCATGTATCCCACTCTGTTCTGGATAAGCTATTTGGATCTTGTGCTGCTTTTCTGGCAAGTTCGTTTTCAGGTGTGGTTAATGCGCTGACTTCAACTCGTTCAACCAATCCTTTTTTATTAGCAAGATCTTGTGCCACAGGTAACGAAACAAAAAGCTGCGTATCTTCAATTCCACCACTATGAAAAATATTATTAATTTTCAATGTGATCTTTTTGTTTGTTTGAGGTGAGACGATATCGATTGTGTCTCCTAGCTCTAAATTCCACTGTTTAGCAATAGATTCCCCTACCATAACGGCTTGTATATTATCATCTGTTATAGTGTTACCTTCAATTGCCCACCATGACTTCATGGCTAATATACCTGTATCAACTTGATCACCTGTCGGTATATTAAAGTGTTTATTAAACCAAGTTCCAACTACTGTAACAGGTTTATCGTTAAAAATAGCTTGAGTTGTTAAAAAAGGCGCAAAATCAACAATATTGTAAGCCCAAAAAATCATTTTAATTTTCACAAGATCTTCTTGCTTAATATATTGTAATGTCTGTTGCCTACCATTATTGTCGAGTTGATACATTTCATTAATAATGGCATTACCACGAGGAACAATGTTTAAATTAGCACCATAAGCTTTTAATTCTTGATTAACTTTATCACCAACATCAAACATTACATTTAACATAGCAGTAGCAAGCGAAACACCTAAAGCGATAGTTAAAGCAATAAGCAAGACTTTCTTTTTTTGGCGAACTAACACGCTTATTAACATTCTGCTAAACATTATCCAATTCCTTTTAATACGTTTTTATTTAAAACGACTTTTTTCTGCTTCAAGATTAGCAGGACGGATCACCATGTTACCATCAATAATTTCATATTTAAGTGGTACAGGATTACAACCACCAGGAAATCCAATTGTGGCAATATTCATCACTACATCACATAAAATACAAACCACTTGATCACCCCGTTGGTAATAACCACTTGCTCCACAAATATCACAAGCATCAAATCCAACACCATAAGCATTATCGCTTTTTTTTATGATAATAAAGCGAACTAAGGTACCATCGGTTGCTTGGTAGCCATAACGATGTAAATTACCATCATTGACTTTATCAAGAGAAATAACAATTAATCCATCACTATTAGGCGATATTGGTTCTGCTGGTGTAAGTTCTACTCCTTTTTCAAAAATATAACGAGCACGCGTTACGGTATAAGCGGTTATCGCCGAACCTGCCATAATCAATAGCGCATTTCTTCTATCGTTGCGCAATTGCGCTTTGAGTTTGCGAATTTGAGCAGGGTTGCTGCCTACTAATGAGGTGGTTTTTGACTTTATGAACAAGATTAAAGCTAAACCAAGCACAATTGCCATAAAAATAAAAGTGAAGCAATTAACATGGCTAAGGATAAAAATGACTAATTCCATCATCCATGGTTGTGATGAAATAAAGCGCCTAACAATTAGAATTTGTAGAATATTAATACTGTTTTGGATAGTGAAAATAATGATAGACAGTGAAGTAATGACAAAAACAAATTTAGCAGATAAGCGATCGCAGACGCGGTAAATAAATAATCCTGTTAGCAAAACAACAAGCAAAGAAAAACTATAACCAACCCATTTAAACAAGTAATCATTATTAAATATAGAATCCATCCCGACTGAAAATTCGAATGGATAGAGTATTAAATTGGGTAAGAACTGGGCACTTATCGAGCCGATACCAAGCGTAAATAGGAGTGAAAATAAGATTATGCCAACGCAGTTATCAATAGTTTTTTGTAAGTAAATGCTAGCCATTAGTGGTATAGCAATTATAACCCAAAGCGTAATTACTCCAAGATCATAAAACTCACGAACCGCTAAGCCAGTATTACGTTTTAAAATGGCATAAATCAATGATGCTATCAATCCCAATATAAAACCGAACAAAATACTCTTTTTACCATAAGGAAAGGTTGATTTTACAATCGCTGCACTTAGTAGTGCCATCATCATTACAGGAACGAAAGTATTATCGGTAATATTAATAAGATATTGAAGCATATTTATTGCCTAGCTATTCCAAATGTTATTGGTGAGCACAAGCTCACCATAACTGATGATCAATTATTAAATATAATTATACTTAGTTTTTTCTAATAATTACCATGCACGCGGGATATAATCAAAGTCCCAAGAAACTTCGATTGGCTTTTTCCAAAAACGCCCCTCGACACCTGTTTCTTTATCTACGTGTAACAAATAACCTTGCTTTTCTGGATTTTCAATAATAAATGTAACTTTATATTTACCAGCACCGTCAAGCTTAATATTATTACCATAATGAGGACCATCCGATGCATTCATTGGCATAAAGTTACCTTCGATAGCTTTATCACTGCCTTGTTTTTGAATTTTATATTTAACGGTTAAATAAGGTACAAAATCGCCGACACCATAACCTAAATTATTACCTTCAGCAGCCGAGATATCCGCTTCAATATGCATATCTGATTTTGATGCAGGAAGCCCCCCCATACTAGCTGGCTCCATATCCACTGGTTGGAAATAAACAGCACCAATGTGTAATGGGCCAACAGTGACTTCATCACCAATTGGAAACTCCTCAAATCCTTTTTGTTCACCTGGTGCTGGCGCCGCTGCGTGAGCAAATGAAGATAAAGCAAGCATTGAGGCAATACTCGCTGATAAAACTAATTTTTTCATTGAAAACTCCTTCACGTTGTTTTTGACTACTTTTTATTTTCATAATATTTATGCAATATTCTAACCATACATTCCAAATGGTTTGAATTAAATAATATTAGTCATGCTTACCATTTTTTGTTTTTATGGTTGCATTGAAATTTGTAATACATAACTGACACTAACACAATAAATACCATAACAACTTGTGGTAATAAAGTTTCGATTGTTGGGTAAATACCTAATACTTCAATAGAGTGCACAAAATCAACAGGCGTAACAGTAATAATATCTGCTTCTTGGAGTTCTTTTACTCCACCTCCAGCAAAAGCTATCGCCATGATATACATCAAAATACTCGTGCCTATAAAGAAAGGTCTGATTGGTAACTTCATAGTACCAAAACGAATAACAACAAAAATAATTGCAAGAACAATCGTTCCTATCACAAGTCCATACCAAACCATATGTATGTGTTCTTTAGCTTCAGTAATCATGGCTTGATAAAATAAGATTGTTTCTGCTCCTTCACGAAAAACAGCTAGAAAAGCAGCGAAACCTAAAGCTAAACAACTACCAGATGAAACAGCAGTTTGTACTTTTCCTTCAACATAACTCTTCCAAACTTCAGCTTCTGCCTTTGAAAACATCCAATTACTAATAAAAAATAACACTATAGTTGCCAAAAGCATAGCAACGCCTTCAATAATTTCTTGATTTGCACCACTGATATCAAACACAGTATAAAGAGCAATAGCAGCTAAAATACTGGCAAAAACTGCAACAATTGCGCTCATATATACCACTTTGACCATAGCAATATTACCAGAACGCACTAAATAAGCTGATATTGCTGCAATCACTAAAATAGCTTCAAGACCTTCTCGAAAGATGATAATAAACGATGCGAATAAAACACGCCAGCCACTCTCTTTTTTACCATCCAATTCGTTAGCATCTTGATGCAGCATTTTTAAAATAGTGTCAATTTCTGCTCGAACAACTTTATTGGGAGCACCATTTGTCATTAATCGTTTAATTTTAGCAAATTGGTATTCGGTATCAGTGCCTCGTTTGCCCGAAATATAAGACATAACAGCACGCTCAACACCATGTTTTTCATAAAAGCCAAAATAAGCTTCATTAACGCGGGCTTTTGCACGTTCAGCATCTGTCATGAAATAGATATCATAAGCATCATTTAAAATTTCATCCATTTCATCAACAATGGCATTCCAACTTTCATACTTTTTTGCTTGTGCATAAGAGGTTGGCGCAAAAGCAATTAAGCTTGCAATAAATAATAAAACCAGTGTTAAATATTTTTTCATAATTATTTAATTGCCTTTTATTTTCCTAATATCAGCATACCAAGAGGCTTGCGATCTTCAGGCAATTCTAGTGCTTGAATTATGGCATCTGACTTGATGGAATGAATATAACGAGCATTTAATTTCAATGCTGCCGCAGCTAAATAAGCATTCTGACTCATTGCGCCAACAGCAGTATAATTAAAGTGAGCACTTTCTTCGGGATTTATATCAGCCAATACATTAGCATCTGACACAAAAATTAATGAATAGGCGGCTCGCTTAGTAAAATTTTGCAAACCAATGTCGGCGCGAATATCTTTATTATTAATTTCTCTTAAATAATGACCTTCCCACTCATATAAAAAAGTGCCTTTTTCACTAGCAATATAAATTCGTACATAAGGAGGCTTACCTTTAACCATTGGTACTGTCCATCCTGTTTTACCTCGGTTCAACCCACTTGCTGCCCAAAGCACTTGTGAAAGTTCCTCATCAGAAATCTTACCAGTAGGAAACCCGCCACCAGATGTTGAAGCACGTTTTTTTAAGCTTTCAAATAAGCTCATTCCATCTTTTATTTGTGGCTTAGGTAATGAAATATCGGCATAACATAACGCGAAAGGAATCAACGATGATAATAGAATTAAAGCTAATTTTCGTACATAACACGACATAGTAATACCTAATTATTTGACATTATTGGCGATATCTTATTGCTAACGGTTTCAATTATCAACATCAAATGCTAATAATTATCATTTGATATATGAAAAGTCTGCTTTTGCCATTAGCACTTTTCAAGTTAGGCTATGAAGATAATGTGATAAATTAAACAGCATTAACCGATATTTTTATTTTTTTATGTATTGAGTATATACTTTAGCAAAATTGATTTTTGAGAAATTGAGTAACAAATCTTATGCCATTATCGACATTCATTGTTTTACCTCTTTTTATTATCACAATTGTTTTTGCCTCGCTCTTTAAAAAGAAAAAATGGCAATTTTTAATCGTAACTTTATTAACGATTTTTATTGTAATGGAGCTAACTTCTATCTACTTTAGTGGTGGATTTATTGATTATCAGTTTTATGTGAATTTAAATATAAATGATATTATAGAAGGGCTATTTATTTTTAAATTGCAAGCAGTTTTGGTCATTGTAGTCTTTTTTTCTTTCATTTTTTTACTATTAAAACTCGCTAATTGGTGTAAAGGGAAATGCCGATTATTGCCTCGTGCGTTACTCGCTGTTATCGCTATATTTTCAATTAGTTACCACAATGGACCATTAAGCCGGTTATATGAAATATATCAGGTTACTAGTGCTCCGCGCGAACCATTTGAGCAAGCATTGCAATCACTCAACATGACTAATTACACCAATAAAAACCAGCTTGTTAGTCAACAAGGTAAAAATATTATTGTTTTATCATTAGAATCGTTTGAACAAGGTTTTCTCGACTTTGAAGATATTACACCTAATTTACGGCATCTTCGCCAAGATTATACTTTTTTTACCAATATGCCAATGAGCCCTGGAAGCACTTGGACGACTGCTTCCATGTATACTTATATGACAGGCATGCCATTTTTAATTGGCGGTTACACAACATCCCCATTAATGCGTGCAAACCAAACAAACTTAGTTAGTTTGGGTGATGTGCTAAAACAAGCTGGATATCAAACCCGTTATGTGATGCCTAGCCCTGATTTTGCTGGTATTGGGCATACTGCTGAGCTTTTGGGTATGCAAGTCATTTCGGAAAAAAATTACGTTGGGCAATACCCAGCAGCACCATTTGGATTATATGACAAAGATATTTTTGATGTTGCGCAAAAACAGATTACACAAATGCGTCAAAATAACCAACCATTTGCCTTATTTGTATCAACCGTTTCAACTCATGCTCCAAATGGTTTTGATGACGAAAGAATGAAATCAATTATTTCACCCAAACCAGATAATATGTCTTTTGTTGCTGCTTCATTAGATCATAATTTAGGGTTATTTATTCAACAATTAAAAGATGAAGGGGTATTAGAAAACACTGTATTTTATATTTTCCCAGATCATTTAATGATGGGATCTGGTACGCCAACCATTAATCGCCTTTCACAAAAAGAGCGCAAGCTTTATCTATTAACTAACGCAAGTATACAAGATCTACAAAAAACACCCGATCAAACCATTTACCAAATTGATTTGCCTCGTTTAATTTTAAATGGGGCACAAGTTGCAAGTAATGGCAAATTTCTAACTGACTATTTATCTGCCCCTAATTTTGATAAAAAACAGTTTATTGAAAAAAATAAAGCCAATATCGCAACGATCAATAATTCAGCACAGGTATTTAAATAGGTGCCGAAAATGGGGGGTGATACATTGCTTTTAGTTGGCTCTACCAGTTTTTTAAGGATGATTTCGCCTGGGCCTGATTTCTTTTTAGTGTTAAAAACAGCTTAAATTATCGCCGAAAAACAGCGTTATTTACTTGTTTAGATGTGATCACGGCTATTTTGATTCATATTAGCTATTGCGTTGCCGGTCTTGCGGTGCTGATTGGCACCATTCCATTGCTCTATAACACGCTACGCTATGCTATGCTGGTGCCGCTTACCTTATATGGCTTGGCTTTAAAGCATTATTTGCCTCTAATGTGACCACTTGCTTAGTTGGCAAACAACTAACTAAGCAGCTAATTTCAGCAAAATTGGCTTTTATGCAAGTTTTTTTATGTAATCTACTTAATCCTAAAGCAACGTTATTTTTTCTAGCAATTTTTACGCAAATGCTTGATGCTGAATCATCAACGATTGATAAACTTATCATTGCATTTATCATTTGGATTGAAGCCTTTTTTTGGTGGCCTTTTGTGGTGTTTGTTTTTCAAAATCAAACAATACAACGGCGTTATTTTAAAATTCAATCTATTTTCGATAAATTATTAGGTACTATTTTAATTACATTAGGTGTAAAAGTTGCTTTCGGACTTTAAGTTATTCTAATGTTGTGAACTAATATTTACTTTCAAACACCTGTTTACCTGAAAAGTTTTGATAAAAAGACTTTCTTTTTTTGAATATTCGATCGTTAATTGTTAAACTGATAAGAGTTTAGCTTTTATAATCGATTACTTTTATTTACCGATTATACATTCACTGGACACTGATTTTTTTATTCGACAGGCTAATTGAAAATGGATAAATTATTACAATATGGTCGAGAAGTTCTTGAACTAGAGTTACAAGAAGCGGAAAAGTTACCTAATCGGCTTGGCAAAGATTTTATTAATGCATGCCAGCTTATCTTAACCACCAAAGGTAAGGTTGTTGTTTCAGGTATTGGAAAATCAGGACATATTGGAAAAAAAATTGCTGCATCGTTAGCAAGTACGGGCAGCCCCGCTTTTTTTATGCATCCTTCGGAAGCCTTGCATGGCGATTTAGGCATGGTTACAGCCAATGATGTGGCTATTTTAATCTCTTATTCCGGACGGGCAAAAGAATTTAATATTATTCTGCCTATCCTCGCTGCAATGAATGTACCTGTAATTGCAATTACTGGCGGAGTTGATTCACCATTGGCTAAATCAGCTCAAGCTGTTTTAAATATCTCGATAGAAAAAGAGGCCTGCCCAATGGGATTAGCGCCAACATCAAGCTCAACCAACACATTATTGATGGGTGATGCGCTGGCGATTGCTGTAATGCGAGCTCGAGGTTTTAGAGAAGAAGATTTTGCTCGCTCCCACCCAGCAGGTAGTTTAGGTGCTAAATTACTTAATCATGTCAGAGATGTGATGCGAACAGGCGATCGAATACCTAAAGTTCCACAAACAGCAACGGTTCTTGATGCTATGCTAGAATTAAGTCGAACAGGTGTAGGTTTAGTTGCAATCTGTCAGAATAATAATAAAATAATTGGAGTATTTACCGATGGCGATTTACGTCGGTTATTATTGAAAAATGGTACATTACAAGATAGTATTTTGGATGTTATGACTAGCCCTGGATACCTTATCCCTGATAATTGGAAAGCGGTTGAAGCATTAAAATCCTTTAATGATCATAATATTACCGCTGCACCAGTCGTTAACAATGAGGGTGAATTAGTCGGTGCTTTAAACATTCATGATTTGCATCAAGCTGGTATTAGCTAAAACTATTAATAAATACCTATTGCCAAAAGGTACTATCTATTGAGATAATTACCGACCTAAATTTTTGTCGTTAGACGGAGATCAAAGAAAAAGTTACACAATTGAATTTTGCATGATTTTTAATCAATTCAAATCGATGTTGTGTTGTATATTTTAACCAAAATTAATAGATGATGAAACTACAATGGCAGAAAAGCGAAATATCTTTCTAATTGGCCCTATGGGGGCAGGAAAAAGCACAATAGGCCGACAAATTGCGCAACAGTTAGGCATGGATTTTTTTGACTCAGATCAAGAGATTGAGAAACGTACTGGAGCCGATATTGCATGGATTTTTGACCTAGAAGGAGAAGAGGGATTCCGTGCCAGAGAAGAGAAAGTCATTAACGAATTGACTGAAAAACAGGGCGTAGTTCTGGCAACTGGTGGTGGTTCTGTCTTATCAAAAGAGACACGCAATCGATTGTCAGCGCGTGGAATTGTTGTTTATCTTGAAACAACCATTGAAAAGCAAATGGCAAGAACACAAAAAGATAAACGTCGTCCATTACTGCAAGGCGGTAACACACCTCGCGAGCTTTATGAAGAACTCGCAGGTGAACGTGAACCTCTTTATGAAGAAATTGCCGATATTACCATTAAAACTGATGAGCAAAGTGCCAAAGGTGTTGCCAGTTATATTATTGATAAAATAGAACAGATTTAAGTAACTTATTTTGGAAGTAATAGCTATTAATGAAGTAATAAACCTTTTTATAGGTTAAGGAGTAAGTATGCGTGTAGATAAAGATGACCGTTATATTTCAGAGCAACCGAGTAAGGACTCTACGCCTTCATTAAAGTTGCTAAACCTTCTTCAAAATTTTCCAAAGAAAAAATTAGTTATCTTCGGTTCGATAGCCATTATTTTTCTATTATTGCTTGGCTTGACTATTTTTTACTCTTCTCGCGAAAATGAAGTAACAGCATTAACACCACCTACCGTTAATGATGTTACGGCAACAGAAGAAACTAACAGTTTGATTTCGAATGGACAAAGTGGCGCGGCTGTTAATGGATCTCAAACTGAAAGTTCTGATAATACAGATGATAGTTTAAGCTCAATAGATAATCTAAATTCTGAGGCTAAGGGACACTCTAATACTATTACAACACAAAATAGAAGAACTAACGCTGGTATTTCTAATAATATAAATATTTCACAATCAACTAATACTAAGAAAAATAATAATGATCATGATAAGAAAACAGTTAATCGTAAAGAAGAAAAAGCTGATTTAGGAAAAAAAATTAAAATAAGTAATGATCATTATGTTATTCAGCTAAGTGCATCCAAATCAGTTGAGGGTTTGAAAAAATTTATTAAACAAAACAATATAACTAATTACCATATATATAAAACTGAATATAGTTCAGGAACGTGGTTTATTTTAGTAAAAGGTGATTATTCATCAGCTAATGAAGCACGTAAAGCTATTAAATCTTTACCATCAGCACTCTTAAAAGATAAACCATGGGTTAAATCGGGTGCGGTTGTTAATAAAGAAAAAATAGAAAAATAATAAGTAATATCGTTTATTTATCCAATCAACGACAAATAGGAGTATCCGTTGAAGAAGCAACGAGCCTTTTTAAAATGGGCTGGAGGAAAGTATGAGCTTGTGGACACAATCAAACGGTATCTTCCAGAAGGCGATCTATTGATTGAGCCTTTTGTCGGAGCTGGTTCTGTGTTTTTAAATACAAACTACGAAAACTATATTCTAGCGGATATCAATCAAGACTTAATTTCACTATATACCTTGTTACAATCAACTCCAGATCAATTTATTCGTGATCTCAGATTGCTTTTTACTACTCAAAATAATCAACCTGATGCGTTTTATCAGCTTAGAGATGTATTTAATCATAGTAAAGATCGATATTTTAGATCATTATTATTTGTTTATTTAAACCGACATTGTTATAACGGCCTATGTCGTTATAACAATAGTGGATTATTTAATGTGCCATTTGGGCGTTATAAAACCATTTATTTTCCTGAAAAAGAACTTTATTTTTTTGCAGAAAAAGCACAAAAAGCAAAATTTATTTGCGCACCTTATCATGAGGTCATGAAGAAGGCAGAAAGAAATTCGGTTATTTATTGTGATCCGCCCTACATATCCCCAAATCAATCAGTAGGGTTTACAGCTTATTATTCAAATATTTTTGGATTTGAAGAACATAAAAACTTGTCGAAATTGGCTGAAACTATAGCATATAAAAAGAATATACCCGTGCTAGTATCTAATCATTATACTGATTACACAATGACTCTTTATAGCAAAGCAAGCGAGCTTTATCGCGCAGAAATGCGTCGTTCAATTAGCTGTGCAGGTGAGGGTCGTAAAAAAATTGATGAGATTTTAGCGCTCTATAAAAAGTCATAATCAGGCTTGAATATAAAATGAGTTATCATGAGGTAGGTTATGAGAAAATTTATTATTGCTCCATCAATATTGTCAGCTGATTTTGTGCGCCTTGGTGAAGATGCACAAAAGGTCATTGACGCTGGAGCCGATGTTATCCATTTTGATGTTATGGATAACCATTTTGTACCTAATCTAACAATGGGAGCGATGTTTTGTAAAGCACTGCGAGATTATGGCATTAGCGCACCTATTGATGTGCATTTGATGGCATCTCCTGTTGAAGAGCTAATAGTCTCATTTGCTAAAGCTGGTGCTACTAATATCTCTATTCATCCAGAAGCGACGATTCATTTAGATCGTTCATTACAATTAATTAAAGATCATGGTTGTACGGCAGGTATTGTACTAAATCCAGCCACACCACTGGATTATTTAGATTATGTCATGGACAAAATTGATATTATTTTGTTGATGAGCGTTAATCCTGGCTTTGGGGGGCAATCTTTTATTCCCGCAACCTTGAAAAAATTACAACAAGTTAAACAACGTATAATTGCATCAGGATTAAATATTCGTTTAGAAATTGACGGTGGGGTAAAAGTAGAAAATATTGCTGAAATAGCTAAAGCAGGTGCAGATATGTTTGTTGCTGGTTCGGCGATCTTTAATCAGCCTAATTATAAAACAGTTATTGATGCAATGCGTAAGGAGCTAGCAGGAGTTATACATGAATAAACTAGACAATATTCAAGCGATAGCATTCGATTTAGATGGTACATTAGTTGATAGCGTACCAGGGCTAGCATTGGCGACACAAAATATGCTAGCGGAGTTGAATTTACCAACCATCAGCAATGAGCAGATCAAAAATTTCGTTGGTAATGGTATTGATGTCATGCTAGAACGTGTTTTTAAAGCCATTAGTATTGAGCCATCAAAAGAACTATTCGCCAAAGCCAAGATATTATTTAACCAACATTATGATAAAGTTATTGATGCCGAAACTAGGCTGTTTCCGAATGTTAAAGAAACTTTAAAAGTGCTTTATGATAATCATTATCCACTTGCATTAGTGACCAATAAGCCAGCCCAATTTTTACCTGCATTACTAGCGTCATTAGGCATAAAAGAGTTCTTTTCGCTAGTGCTTGGCGGTGGAGATGTGATTAAATTAAAACCACATCCAGCGCCTTTGTATCAAGTAATGGCGAAATTTGGATTGTTTAGCGATCAGTTACTTTTTGTTGGTGATTCGAAAAACGATATCACTGCTGCGCAAAATGCCAACTGCCCAACTGTTGCCTTAAGCTATGGCTATAATTATGGCGTTTCAATTGCTACTAGCAATCCCGATTTTTTATTTGACGATTTTAAAGATATATTAACAATTCTACCTCAGCCAAAAACTGATGCAAAAAAATAATGAGTATAAATTAGGAATAAATTATGAGTAAACCGATTGTATTTAGTGGCGCTCAGCCATCAGGGGAACTAACACTTGGCAACTACTTAGGTGCTTTAAAAAATTGGGTGTCTTTGCAAAACGAATATGATTGCGTTTATTGTATTGTTAATCAGCATGCAATTACCGTACGTCAAGATCCAAACAAATTACGTAAAGCCACATTAGATACACTAGCGCTTTATTTAGCTTGTGGTATCGATCCACAAAAAAGCACTATTTTTGTACAATCGCATGTGCCTGCACATGCAGAGTTAGGCTGGGCTTTAAATTGCTACACCTATTTTGGTGAACTCAGCCGTATGACGCAATTTAAAGATAAGTCATCACGCCATTCAGAAAATATCAATGCAGGGCTATTTGATTATCCTGTGCTTATGGCTGCTGATATTTTACTCTATCAAGCAAACTTAGTTCCTGTTGGTGATGATCAAAAACAGCATCTTGAACTATGCCGTGATATTGCTATGCGTTTTAATGCGCTTTATGGTGATATTTTTACTGTTCCAGAGCCGTTTATTGCCAAGGTTGGTGCGCGCGTTATGTCATTGCAGGAGCCGGCTAAGAAAATGTCTAAATCAGATGAAAACCGTAATAATGTGATTGGGTTACTCGAAAATCCAAAAGACATTGAGAAGAAAATTAAACGTGCGATGACTGATTCTGATGAACCACCTGTAGTACGCTATGATCTTAAAAATAAAGCTGGTGTTTCAAATCTACTTGATATTTTAACTGGTGTGACAGGTAAACCTATTGCCGAGCTTGAAAAAGAGTTTGAAGGTAAAATGTATGGTCACCTCAAAACAGAAGTTGCAACGCAAGTCATTGACATGCTAACTACCTTGCAAGCTAAATATCGTGAGTATCGTGACGATGAGCATTATCTATTTTCAATCATGCAAGATGGGGCTGAGAAAGCACGTTCAAAAGCCGAGCCAACGTTGAAAAAAGTCTATGATGCAATCGGGTTTGTATAATTGCAAAATCAATAACAGATTGCGACTAAAAAATGAATGATATGCAATGGCTTTAATATACTAAGTAAATGGATAATGGTTAAAGCCATCTAAATATATAGGCTAGTTATGAAGATTATTATTCTTGGTGCAGGACAAACAGGTAGTGCACTTGCGGAATATCTTGTTACCGAAAAACAAAATGATGTTACTGTGGTGGATGAAGATCATGATAGATTGCAATCGCTACAAGAGCGTTTTGATTTACAGGTAATTTGTGGAAAATCATCCTATCCTCAGGTATTAGAAAGTGCTGGCGCTGAATCGGCCGATATGCTTGTTGCTGTAACTAACTCTGATGAAGTCAATATGATGGCCTGCCAAATTGGTCATGTCTTATTTAGTATTCCACAAAAAGTGGCTCGCATTAGAGCGCCTGAATATAATGATGAAAATTATCCTTTTTTCAATAAAGACTGTATTAATATCGATCATATTATTGCCCCAGAAAATCTTATCACTAATCATATAAGTCAATTAGTTCAATACCCTGGCTCATTGCAATTTGCTTCTTTTTATGATAACCGAGTGTGTCTAGTGGCGGTAACGGCTTATTATGGCGGTGCTTTAGTTGGCAGTGAATTATCCGAGCTCAAAGAACATTTACCTCATGTTGAAGCGCGAGTGGTTGCTATTTATCGTAAAAACCGCTTTATTCGTCCGCTTGGCTCAACCTTGGTTGAAGCGGGAGATATGGTGTATTTTATTACGCCACCAGTTAATATCAAAGCTGTAACCAGTGAACTACAACGATTAGAAAAACCTTATAAGCGAATCATTATTAGTGGTGGTGGTAGTGTTGCTGTCACTTTAGCAAAGCGTTTGGAAAATGATTACCAAGTCAAGTTAATTGAACGCAATGCTGAGCGAGCCGAACTCATTGCCGAGCAACTGGTTAATACCACAGTGTTGCATGGTGAGTCATCCGATCAAGAATTACTTTCACAAGAGCAAGTCGAACTTACCGATCTTTTTATTGCAGTCACTGGTGACGATGAATCCAATATCATGTCATCTATGCTTGCCAAAAGAATGGGCGCAAAAAAAGTGATCGTACTAATTCAACGCCAAGCCTACCTTGAATTGATTAATGATAGTGTGATTGATATCGCAATATCGCCACAACATGCCACCATTTCAGAACTATTAAGTCATGTAAGACAAACTGGTATGGTTAAAGTCGTTTCGCTAAGGCAAGGTGAATCTGAAATTGTCGAAGTGGTTGCCAAAGGCAATAATGATACATCAAGACTGGTGGGTAAAAATATTAATGGCTTAAAACTACCTTCAGGCGCAACAATTGGAGCTGTTGTTCGTGGTGAAGATGTGATTATTATTAATACTGATTTGATGATAGAAGATAATGATCATCTAATCATCTTTTTGCCAGATAGAAAGGCAATAACAGATATTGAAAAGTTATTACAATAGCTTGTTAAAAACTGATAGTCAGTTCATAATGAATGAGTAAATTTTGACTCGGGGTGTTTTTTGTTTTGACAAAAAACTGAGATTTTACCCGTTGAACCTGATCTGGATCATGCCAGCGTAGGGAAGTCTAAGCCGTCTTAGCTTTAATTTGGCAAATTCTTCCCAATATTTTAGTTCTAAAATAACAGGGAATAAATATGTTAGACAATAAGCCATTTCAATTAGTACAAGCAACGCCTTTTATCCACCATGTAAAACAACAAAACCCATTAGTGCATTGTATTACAAATGATGTCGTGCAAAATTTTACCGCAAATGTGTTACTCGCTATTGGCGCATCACCAGCAATGATTATTGCCAAGCAAGAGGTGGAATCATTTGTCGCCATTGCGGATAGTTTATTGATTAATATTGGCACCATTAACAGTAGCACAGCCAAAAGTATGTTATTAGCAACAACCCAAGCTTTGCAAACACAAACTCCATGGGTACTTGATCCTGTCGCTGTGGGGGGGGCGCTTGATTATCGAACTGAAATTGTACGTCAATTACTATCATTAAAACCAACAGTCATACGCGGTAATGCATCAGAAATATTAGTACTAAATGGTGAAAATGGATCATCGAAAGGACCTGATGGTCAAAACTCAACGACATCTGCTGTACATGCAGCCAAAGCACTTGCACAAAAATATCAAACGATTGTTGCAATGACGGGGGATATTGATTATATCACTAACGGCAACATCTTATATAGCATTACTGGTGGGGATATTGCTTTAACAAAAGTAACAGGAACAGGCTGTGCACTATCTGCTATGGTAGCTGCTTTTATTGCCAATTCACCAGATCCTTTATCAGCTACCGCCTCAGCTTGTTTTATGATGAAAAAAGCAGGTCAACGTGCCAATAAACAGCAAGGATTAGGTACCTTTGCGGTATCACTACTAGATCAACTATCTCTGTTTAATTCATTGCATCAATAAGGAACAAGATGAAAAAGCAATTAGATTTAACGCTTTATTTAGTCCTTGATCCATTATTATGTGGTGGTATTAGTGGCATGGTAAATACCACAAAAATTGCTGTTTCTAATGGGGCAACTGCAGTACAGTTAAGATCTGAACATAAGTTTAGCGGTAAAGATTGGTATTATGCCGCATTAGCATTGAAAGAAGCGCTGAATGAAACACCCGTACCACTGTTTATTAATGATCATGTCGATATTGCTTTAGCGGTTGACGCCGATGGTGTACATATTGGACAAAGTGATCTTCCTGTTGATGTTACTCGTCAATTAATTGGTAGAGATAAATGGTTAGGGTTTTCGATCGCTAATCGACGTCAACTTGATAGCGTTCCATGGCATAAGGTCGATTATATTGGTATTGGTCCTATCTTTCCAACCGCAACGAAAAAAGATGCAGCAGTAGCACTGGGAACCGAACTATTAGTCGAACTAATAGAACTGAAGCAATGTCCTGCTGTAGCCATTGGCGGTATTGATGAAAGTAATGTGACTAACGTTATTCAAACAGGCATCGAAGGCGTTGCTGTGGTTTCAGCTATTTGTGGTAAACAAGATATTGAGCAAGCGACGTTATCACTCATTACGCAAATCAAGAAGGCTAAATAGGGCATACAATTATGACAACAATTGCATTAACCATTGCTGGTTCAGATCCCAGCGGTGGCGCAGGAATTCAAGCCGATTTAAAAACTTTTTCGGCACTCGGTGCTTATGGTATGTCAGTTATCACTGCATTAACAGCACAAAGCACACAAGGGGTTGATGCGGTATTAGCCATTACCCCTGAATTTGTTGCAGCTCAATTCAATACGCTATATCAAGATATTCAAATTAATAGTGTAAAAATGGGAATGCTAATGAATAAAGAGATAGTCATAGCAGTTCACCATCTTCTTAGCACAAATGCTATTCCTGCTATCGTCTTAGATACTGTAATGATAGCTAAAGGAGGACATCCCCTGCTCAAATCTGATGCCATAACTGCTATTCGTGAGTTATTATTACCCTTAGCAACCATTGTTACCCCTAATATTCCTGAAGCAGCAGCACTACTTGATTGTGGTGAGGCCAAAAACGAAGATGATATGCAAAAGCAAGGGGATGAATTACTCAAATTGGGTTGCAAGGCGGTTTTAATGAAAGGCGGGCATTTGTCAGGTAGTCAAAGCCCTGATTATTTGATAACCCAAGATAATGTAATAAGAATAACTTCTCCACGAATTCAAACTAAAAATACTCACGGCACAGGTTGCACACTATCTGCAGCAATTACCGCATTGTTACCCAAATATAATTTAGCAGAAGCCGTAATGCAGGCTAAAAATTATTTGCAAGGAGCCATTAGCCATGCTGATAATTTAAATATTGGTAACGGAATTGGTCCAACACACCATTTTTACCGCTGGTGGTGATCGCACAATAAATAGTCTAAATGGGATTTAAGTTGTCAGCTATTATATATAACAACAAATCCCATATTTCAACTAATGCAAATCTTTTGCTTCACTTGTGCTACAGGTAAGTGTTCCTTTTTTTCCTTGTCCATCTTCAAAATAATCAGCCCAACAACTTTTCATTGATAAATCAATTCTTTTTATTAGCTCAATTCTACTTCCATTATAAGAGCAACTAACATAATAAGGTTCAACATCTGCTTTAAAATCGACTTCCCATATTAACTCATGTTTCTTACCTTCAACCCATCCTTTTGCTGGTTTTAAACTGACCTTTCTAGAAGGCTTACCGTGATAAACAATCATGCTACTAAACGATACCGTTAAACTATTTATATCATCAGAAACCTCCCACCCATTAGGCCTGTTTTCAACTTCTTCTTTAGCCTTGATGTTTTGTGGGCAATCAATTTGATAGGCATTAACAAAAAAAACCGCTCCAAACCAAGCCATAATAGCTAGAGTAACACTCAATATTTTCCTTTTCATATTATCTATCCTTCTAACAATTACCTATTAATAAAAAGATAAAAGCATTCTAAGATTTCAAAAAATCATGTTAATATCTTAAATAAAAACAATTATAATTATTTATAAGTCATTAAGCTATTTTCACCATGTTATCTAAATTAAACGAGTTTTTTATTATTTCTGTTTTGGAGTAAGTTTTTAGCAAGGTAGCATGACGGAGATATCGCCAAAAAAGCCCTATACCATAAAATAAGACTCATCACTATCATACAAAACTCAAACTAAAAATATCCACGATACGGATTGCACACACTTTACCAAAATTGCAGTATTATTTCCCCAATGTAGCAATCTAGAAGAAGCCATAAAACATTTGCAAGGGGCAATTAATTTAACCATTGGCAAACGTATTGAGCCTACACATTATTTTTATCAATGATGGTAACAAATAAATGATTAGCATTAAGTTGGTTTAAGACGTTTTATATAATTCTATGAAAAGTATTATTAGAACATTAAAACTTAAATTAAAATAATGTATTGAAAAAATAAACTAGGGTTTAAAATTTTAGTGGGATTTGAGTTATCGGCTATTACATATAACAATACATATAACAACAAATCCCATATTTCAACTAATGCAAGTCCTTTGCCTCACTTGTGCTACAGGTAAGTGTCCCTCTTTTTCCTTGTTCATCTTCAAAATAGTCAGCCCAGCAACTTTTCATTGATGAATCAATTTTTTTTATTAGCTCAATTCTGCTTGTACTGTAAGCGCAACTAACATAATAAGGTTCAACATCTGTGTGGTAATTAACTTCCCATATTAACTCATGTTTCTTACCAGCAACCGTTCCTTTTGCTGGTTTTAAAACACCCATTCTAGAAGGGTTATCGTAATAAACAATCATGCTATGAAAAGAGCTACTCAGGCTATCTTTATCAGAAACCTCCCATCCATCAGGCATGTTTTCAACTTCTTCTTTAACTTTGATGTTTTGTGGGCAATCAATCTGATAAGCATTAACAAAAAAAACTGCACTAAACCAAGCCATAATAGCCGCAGTAACATTCAATATTTTACCTTTCATAGTCTATATCCTTTTCACAATAGCTTATTAATAAATAGATAAACGCATTCTAGCATTTTCCAAAATATGCTGATACTTTAAACAAATTTTTTGTTATTTCTGTTTTAAGGTAAAATTTCAGCAAGGTAGCATAACAAAGATGCCTAAGAAACCTAGTGCTATCAAATATAGAGATAGTCAGTTCGCAGTTCCAACAAACTCATAACCAGCCTCATTAATCGCAGTGATAGCGGCTTCTTGTGTAATGGAACTATTTTCGATAGCAACTTGGCGCTTAGTTAAATCAACGGTCACTTTTGCGTTTGGGTCAATGTCATTAATCGCTTTTGTTATCATTTTCACACAATGCTGGCAATTCATATTATCGACTATCAATTTCATAAAAATCTCTCTATTCCTAATGTTATTTAATAAACAACCAAACAAAATACCTATTTATAACACTAATTTTATTTGATTACATTTAGTTTTTTTCATAAAGATGATAATATTTACTTCCTTTTTACACTTATAACAAAATATTATGATGAAAAAAATAAAATATTCTTTATTGTGGATTTGCAGTTTAATCCTTGTTGGCTGTTCTGAACCTAGTTCTATCGAGCGTTGGATTGACAACCCTACTGCTAACGAAATAAAAGTCACTATTGATGGTAAAGAATTAACTATTCCAGCTAAATCGGGTATTAATTATACATTTGAATACGGCAAACATACCTTATCGTATAATAATGATGACTTCAATTTTGTTGTAAAACCGGCTCAATTTGGAAAATTAGGTCTTATTAACCCAACACAAAGTAACTATTATTTATACACAGTCATCTATTCAACGTCTGAGTTGAATGATGAAGAATACGAAAAGATTTTAAGAGAAAAAAGAGAAATCAATAACATTCCAGCCATTATTGATGGTAAAGCGCAAGAAATAGAATTGCCAGCAAAATTAATCAATGATGTATTTATTGAACACAGCCAATATCATTGGGATTATTCTTATGATCAACCTTTTCCAAAAGAAATAACCCAAGACCTAAAATTGAAGAAAAACCAATCTTATCAAGAACGTTTTAGAAAATTATATCGTGAAAGCGACTTTATTGAATTCTTAAAAGAAGATGAAAAAGAAGACATTAGCTTTCCTTACAATCCTAAAAAGTTCAGTGAGATAAGCCAATATGTTATTCCTAAGATTGACTTAAATAACATAAAATGCGAAGCAGGTCGTCAATATATGGAAAGCCTATTAAATGACTGGAATCATCTTATAACATTAAAAGGTAGTGATTTTAAAAAACCATACGACAATTTGGCATCAAATGACGCAATGGCTAAAAGTTATCGCTCAAAAGAAAAATGTACAGAAGAAAACGATCCTGAGAAAAGCTACAGTAAAGAATTGGGGAAATTCGTTGATGCTCTTCGAGATACTCGCGATGTTAACTTTTATGTGATCAAATAATAGTCCTTGATCATTTTCAAAAAATCGAAAAAGAGGTTGCTAAATGACCTCTTTTAAAAAGAGTAAAATCATTTTAAACGGGTTTTATGCCTCGATAGCTTACAGATAAGTGTTCTTCCTATTTTTATCTCAAGGATAAAAGGCTAAAATTTTACTTTTTATGTTGTTTTATTAATTAAAATTCTTCACGCCTACTATTTACATCTTATAAAAAAATAACTATGATACACGCCATTATTAACTGCAAAGGAGAATTGATTATGATTTGTTTAACTAACCTTTGCAGGCTTATCGCAAAATAATTAAGTAGTAACACTTCTCATTTTTACTTCAATTCATTCTGCTGATCTTAGCCTGCCAATATAACCTATACCCAATACTTAAAGATAATTTTGCTTTACATTGTTAAAGTAAGCGTTGTTTTGGATTAACAATAATTAACTGTTGTGATCAAATCAATGTTAAGTGCAAAGCTGAATTTTATATGTATTATTTTAATTTATAACGTTTTTTACATGTAATTTATTCAAAAAATTTGTCTTTATACATCATCAGGGTATAACAATAATATTGATTAATATGGATTGATATATGGACAATTCTATACAGGTGCTATCTGACAAAGCATCATATATTGCATCAAAAAACACATGGATTGAAGGCGTGGCTATTGAACAGCTACTGGCAACCGCTAATTTGCCGAATATGGTTAAAGTTGTGGGCATGCCAGATCTTCATCCGGGAAAAGGCTACCCTATTGGCGCTGCTTATTTAAGCCGTGAAATCATCTACCCAACTTTAATTGGCAGTGATATTGGTTGTGGTATGGGTTTTTGGCAAACTGAAATCAATATAGCTAAATTGAGTATTGATAAATTGGAACGGCAAATTGGTAATATTGATCAGTCAAATACTCATCATAAATACAATCTTGGTACAATTGGTGGTGGTAACCATTTTGCTGAATTACAAAAGGTCAGTAAAATTTGTGATGAGTCGTTATTTAATGATTACCAACTCAATGCTAAGAAGTTGTTTTTATTAGTGCACAGTGGTTCAAGAGGATTAGGTCATGCGATTTTACAAAATCAATTATCGCGTTTTGGTAATCAAGGTTTACTTGAAAACAGTCCTGAAGCATTAGACTATCTAGCTAAGCACGATAACGCAATAGCATTTGCCAGATTAAATCGTCAAGTTGTCGCTGAAAGATTAATGGCAAACCTAAATACACAAGGGGTTGAAGTGCTAAATGATTGTCATAATTTTCTCGAAAAAGTCATGTTGAGTGGTCAGACGTATTGGTTGCATCGTAAAGGCGCCTCTTCAGCAACAGATGAATTAGTGATTGTACCCGGATCGCGTGGGGATTATAGTTATTTAGTTAAGCCAATACAGCATGAAAATCTTCTTATGTCATTAGCCCATGGTGCGGGGCGTAAATGGCGTCGGGCCGACTGTAAAGGCAAGTTAGATAACCGCTATTCAATGCAAGAACTTAAACGAACCAAATTGGGGAGCCGTGTCATTTGTGAAGATAGCAGCTTAATTTTTGAAGAGGCGCCACAAGCTTATAAATCAATTGAGAGTGTAATTGAATCGATGCAACAAGCAAACATTGTTAAAGTGATCGCACAACTTACTCCAATATTGAATTATAAAACACAAGGAGGTCATTAATGGCATTGCTCTTTTTTTCATCTGCCAAAGGGCCTGCTGAATGCACTTTAGCTGTTGCGAAAGCCGTAACGCAATTTCTAAATGAAGCAAGTAAATTATCAGTAACAACCGAAATAGTCGAAAGTGTATTGGGCGATAAGCCCAATACTTTCCGTTCAGTGCTTATTTCAATTGAAGGCTTACAGTGTGATCAATTAATACAGCGTTGGCTTGGAACCGTACAATGGATTTGCCAAAGCCCATATCGACCAGCACATAAACGTAAAAATTGGTTTATAGGCATTACCTGCTTACAAAACCCTTCACAAATAATGGATAGTACTATTGAATTTACGACGATGAAATCATCGGGCGCTGGTGGCCAGCATGTCAACAAAACCGAATCTGCCGTTCGTGCAACACATATCGCAACGGGTATTAGTGTCAAAGTACAGACCGAACGAAGCCAACATGCCAATAAGCGATTAGCGAAATTATTATTGGTGCATAAACTTGCTGAATATGAAAATAATTTACATCAGCAGAATAAAACTATACGCCAGCAATTTCATTACTCAGTACCAAGAGGTAACAGTAGTTTAGTTTTTTATGGCAAAGGATTTCATGAAAAATAGAGTAACCATATTATGTAGATAACATATTTATTATCTACATAAATCAATATTTATCATAGAGTAAAGATAGGGTCGCTACAACATTCTCACATAGTCTTTCCACCTTATCGTTATATAATGCCATTTTGTACAAGGATGGTGTATTTAACTATAGCAAAAAAGCAGACGTATAATTTATCCTCTGTTATAATCGCTTTCTTTTTGAACTTAATGCTATGTTTTGAAGTACATTTTAGAATTATTTTAAATCGCCTTAATTTTATCGATTTTTTTTAGCACAAATAGCAAAAAAAGAATATGTTAATATTTAAGGTTAAAAATTAATAGTTAATCGGCTATTTATTGAAAGGAATTAATGACCATGATACTTGATAATAATCAAAAATTAGGACTTTTTTGTCTTACATTATTTTCTGTTTTTTTCATTATTTTAATGCAAGTTCATTTAATGCCTGCAGTGATTGCAGGTTTATTAACTTATACCTTAACTCAGAAATTAGATGATTTTCTCTCGCGAAAAATGATGCGCTTTAGCCATCGATCAAAATTAGTTTCGGTATTAGTCCTAACGACTCTGATTATTGGTATTTTTATTGGTGGTTTTTGGTATTTATTTGCTTGGTTTGTTGACATGGCTAAGCATCCTACCGAAACGTTAACAAATATGAAATTAGTGGTAAACAATGTAATAAATAGTCTTCCACCGAGTATTACTCATTATTTGCCAGATGATTTAGATGAAGTTAAATCCACGATAATGGTTTATCTTAAAGATCATATATTCTACCTACAATCTATCATTAAAAAAGTATTTCACGATTTAATCATATTAATTGTGGGAATGATTATTGGGTTAATTCTTGGTTATAAAGAAAATCAACGTAACGTTGATGACAACAAAGTTGTACAAAGACCACTAACTAAAGCCTTAAAAGCAAGTTTAAACCGATTAGTTGTCGTATTCCAGTATGTTGCTATGTCACAAGTTGTGATTGCATTATTTAATACAATAATGACGTCTATTTTGTTATTTATTATTCTACCTGTGTTTGGTATTCATTTACCGTTTAGCAAAAGTTTAGTCTTAGCCACATTTGTTTTTGGACTTATTCCAATTATTGGAAACTTAGTTGTTAACGCATTAATCTTTGTTGTTGCATTTACAGTATCATTCACTGTTGCGATGGTGATTATTGTTTATTTAATTTTAATTCATAAAATGGAATATGTACTTAATGCCAAAATAGTTGGAACAAAAATTCATGCAGGCATCTGTGAATTATTAATTGCGATGCTATTTTTAGAAACACTTTTTGGTGTGATTGGTTTAATCTTTGCACCTATTTTTTATGCATTTATAAAATTATCGTTAAAAGAGTTGGAAATTATTTAATTTAAATATAATCAATCTTTTGCATATTA
Source organism: Gilliamella sp. Nev6-6 (assembly GCF_001690605.1). NCBI lineage: Bacteria > Pseudomonadati > Pseudomonadota > Gammaproteobacteria > Orbales > Orbaceae > Gilliamella > Gilliamella sp. Nev6-6. The sequence goes on from NZ_LZHP01000088.1 coordinate 55,068, forward strand.
GCGGTGATTTCATTTACGTAGACAACTATTTACAATAAATCTATTACTGGGTAATCATATCTCCATATTACCCAGCATCAATATGCTAACGAATGCCGTATTAATATTCGCATAGAGATATAACGGATATAGCTTGCCTTTCCCAAAAATAATATAGTGAAGAGTCGGCAATGCTCCATGATAAAAATAAAAGAGGGTTTGAATACGAAAAAAGACAAAACAAGATAAAATAAGTTAATTGTATCCATAAATGAAAAGAAGCCGTTCATTACCAAAGAATAATTAACTATAACGCCTAACAACCCAATAAGGCACATAAATCATATTTGCTTCCTATTGAATACATGTAGCGTAATTTTCTATACCAAGTGTGAACTCATTATGGCGTATTTATGTGCTAATTTTTAATTTTATCAGTTTGAGCAATAGCTAAACACAAAATGGCTCTATATTTTTGAGTCGTATCGGAATGTAAATTTACCCATACAATAAAATCAGGAAACTAAAAGTAATACTCTATATGCTAACTAGTTTATTACTTTTGATTCCTGACTAAATTGATAATTTTATTGATTCGAATTATCGGTCTTTTTAGGTAATAAAGTGAAAATTTTTGGATTTTTACCTAATAATTGCTTAGCTAAATGGTTCGTATCTTGTAATGTAATGGCTTCAATGAGATTGGCTGGCATATTTAACTCATCAAAATGGCTACCATCAGCTGCAGTTTGTGCCATTGCGGTTAACCAATAGGTAGAACTGGCCTTTTTTTCTTGATAATCAAGTAACCATGATCTTTTTGCTTGCTGTAACTCATCTAAAGTCACGCCATTACGCGCTACAGATTGAATTACCTCATCTGCCAACACCGTTATAGCATGGGCTTTGTCAGGGGCTGTCGTAAAGTTTAGCCTCGCTAAATAATAGGAAGTCGGATATTTGATCAGTTGCTGCGAAAAAATAATGGTATAGACGCCAGAGGCCTGCTCTCTAACATAATAACGTAATCTTAAATTAATAATATAGTCAATAAGTTCAAGACTAAGTTGATCACGTAGCTGCCATGGTTTTTGCGCTGAGTAAAGTATACTAACCATCGATTTATCGCTACTAGCCATAGGGTATGTTTTTTGCATTGATTGATGAATTGGTATGATACCGTTATCTACCCATCCGTCTTTTTTATCAGTAGTAGGTATACCCGCAAACCAATATTCAACTAATGGTTTAATTTCATCAATCTTAAAACGTCCAGAAATAATAATATTGGCCGATGGTGATAAAGCAAATGCACGTAAATAGTTTTGCTTCAGTTGATCTGCTGAAAAATCCCTCCAAGCACCATCAGGTGAAACTAACAAACGATCACCATGATTAAAGGCATTTTGATTGATTAAGTCTAAAAATTGCCTTTCAACAGGTTGTTTGGAATAAGCTAAGCTTAATTGTTGTTTGGTTTGGGCTAATTGTTGGGGGGCAAAATTAGCGGCGGTTAATTTCAAATAAAATAATTTAAATAATGATGCTAATTGATCATTCGGTGCCTTTCCGCGTAAACCATGATAAAGCAGTTCGGCATAAGGGGAAACACTAACTTGGTGTTGCCGACTAAATTGGTTTAATTTTGCTGAAGTATACGTTCCATAACCACTATCTTCCGCCAATCTTTGTGACCAACGCATAATACCTAATTGTTGATCGCTATCAAGAGATAATCCCCCAGGGATCTGTAATAACATTTCAACATCACCTGATAAAGTATTATCAGGGCGTGCAATAACTCGAAGCCCATTGCTTAATTGCCATTCATATGCATTGATTTCACTAATATCGTGGGTTGCTGTAATTTTTCCTTGTAATGCAGGCTTGATATCAAGATTAACTTCTTCTTTCTTAAATGGAAACTTTCCTAACTGAGTTTGTCTAATCGTTTGCCATAATTGTTTGATTTGCTCGGAATTAACCGAATTTTGATCACTATCTGGACCAATAACTGCAATCCGTAAATTAGCGCTGTTTAGTCGCTCACCCACTATTTTTTGCAGATCGCTTGCATTAAGTGTTTTTAATATTTGTGTTGTTTGAGTTAATTGCTGTGCTTTATTTTGTATAGGTAAACTATTTGTAATATTGTTAACTAATTGATTAGCTAAATAATCATTTTGATAGTTAATTTCATTTTCTGCCTGTTGTTTTAATTTTGTTAAAATTTGGTTTTTAACTTGTTGCAATTCTATTTCTAATACAGGGCTGGTTGACATACGTTGTACTTCGGAAAACAGATGCCTCATTGTCTCTAAATACTGTTGATCTTTTGGCTGTGCAAAAAGAAGGTATTGCATACGTTTGTTATCAAATAAAATACCTTGTTGATTAATTTGAGCGCTAGGCAATATTTGATTTTCTACTAACAATGATAGCCGATGATTAAGTAACGTTAGCCAGACTAAATCAAAAATATCTTCTTTTATTCCTTGAGGTGTATTTAAAGCTGTGGGTAAATCACGTTGTAATGCGATTTGTATTAGTCGTTGCCCTTGTTCGCGATCAAGGATAACTTTAACTAGTGGCTCGTTTTGTGGTGAAAAAGCTCTTAATTGTGGAATATCAACTGGTGCATCACCTCGTGAACGCTGACCAAAAAGTGTATTAATCCATTGTTTAGCTGATTTAGTATCAAAATTTCCTACTGCAACTAAGCTCATTCTTTGTGGCTGATACCAATTGTTATAGAACGTTTTTGCTTCCTGAACCGGTGCGTTTTTTATGATATCTAACGAACCAATTGGAGCTCGATTAGCGTATAAACTTCCATGATAACGTAGTTCATCTAAGAGGGTATTAATGCGGTAAGCCACGCCTTGCCGTAAGCGCCACTCTTCAATGATAACATCGCGTTCACTTTCATAATCTTGTTGTTCAAATGAAATATGATAAGCCCAATCCGATAATACGGTTAATCCTTTTTCCAATTGTAGAGCTTCACTAGCAGGTAACGATAAGCGATATACCGTTGAATTAAAGCTGGTGGCGGCATTAATGTGAGTTCCCAAATGGATTCCATATTCTTCTAGCGATTTAAAACTAGATTTATTAGGAAAATTTTTTGTTCCCTTAAATGCCATGTGTTCAACAAAGTGAGCTAAGCCTAGTTGATTTTCATTTTCTTGCAATGAGCCACTGTGCACAATTAATCTTAACTCTAATCCTGCTTTTGAGCGAGGTTGTAGATAGACAGTTAACCCGTTGTCTAATTGATAAGTTTCTATCGTAGGATTGGATTCAATTAGCGTATTTGACCAGCATAAATGGGGAAAACTAAGCAATAGGGAAAAGAAAATATAGTATAAAAAATTTTTTAACATCGAATTTAAACCTTAGATATAAACACAGTCTCAAACTCGGCATTTTGCTGTGCCAATTTTTGTATTGGTGAAATAGCCGTATCATCTAAATTGATGACTTGTTTAACATGATTTTGTATTGGTTGATGAGAAATAAAGATCATCGCGCTTTCTGGTAATTTTTTCTGTAATAGCGAAATAAGTTGATAGACACTTGGTAAATCCAATGCCGAAGTTACTTCATCTAACAAGATTAGTTCGGGTTTGTTAAGCAACACCCTAGCAAACATTAAACGTTGTTGTTCACCACCTGATAAACGGTTCCCCCCAATCACTTTCGGTTTCTAGCTCATGACTCAATTTATCTAGCCCAACTAATGATAATGTTTCAAGCAACTTTTGTTGTGTAAAGTTTTTTGAGCAAGCAGGGTAAGCCAATAAATTATCCAACCTATCGTAACTAAGGCGTATTTTTTGTGGGATCCACAGATAATTATCTGTACGTTGAATAATACCTTGATAATTTGTCCAAAAACCACTAATGGTTTTTAATAGTGTTGATTTACCTATACCCGAACGTCCTTGAACCAATAACGTATCGCCTTTAGTTAACTGGATATGAGTCGATAATAGGACTTGCTGATTATCTGCACTTTTTAATATTACCTGCGCATCAAGTAGCGTATCATTATGGGTAGTTTGAGTAATTGTATTTTCAGGTAATTCATCTAAAAGCCGAACGAAATGATAAAGCCTTGTTACTGTCGCTTGCCAAATTGCAATATCTCGATATGCATAAATAAACCAACTTAATGCCGAGGAAACCTGCATAAATGCTTGTCGAATTTGCATCAAGCCACCTAAATTAATTAAGCCAGCAATAAAAGCAGGTAATGCAAAAAAAATCGGCGCTAAAGAAGATACTTGTTGGTAACCTACACTAAAAAATGAAAGATTTCTTTCATAATTCATCAAATTTTGCCAATTATGAATAATGGTTGTAAATTTGTTTTTTAACCTAGTCGTTTCTTGTTTTTCACCATGTTGGCCAACGATTGCTTCGCTAGATTGGTAACAATGAATCAATGTCGCTCGGTAATTAGCTTCGCTTTGCTGTTTTTCGATATTAATTTTATGTAAAGGTTTACCTATAGCATGAGTGCAAATAATTCCTAATAATGTATAGATAGCGCAAGCAAAAACCATATAACCAGGGATATGAATATCTATCGATAGTAAGGTAAAGGAAATAGCACCAGATAGTGTCCATAAAATGGCAGTAAAGGAGATTAATGTCATAAACGAACGCAAAAATGAAAGTAATAAATCTAGTGATTGTTTAATCAGTAAATTGATATCTTCAGCAATACGTTGATCGGGGTTATCAAGTTCAATATGTTTTATTTTAAGATGATAGTGATGAGAATGTTTAGATAACCATTGCTTAGTTATTTTTTCTGTCATATGGTAACGCCAAATTATTAATAGCTTCTTTTGTAAATAATCAGCGTACACAACGACCAAAATCATCATAATAATAAGAATAATAAAATCGCCCAATAAACGATAAAGATTTTGCTCGTTTAAAGCCTGTAGGGCATTATAAAAATCTCCATTCCATTGGTTTAATTTAACATTAAACCATACAGTGGATAAACTTAAAGCGATAACACTAAGTAATAATAACCAAGCCATTTTTGATGCTGAAGAACACCAAAAAGGCTTTACTAAATATAAGAATTGTTTAATTTTTTGCATGTTTATGCGGCAGTAAAATTTATATTATTGCGAAAAAAGTATAACGTTTTATGTAAATTAGAAGTCATAACCAACTTGAATCCAAAATTGGCGACCAGGAGCATAAGCATTGACAATTCTGTCATTACCTGCCGCATCAGCACCATAAACATAACGATCGGTAACATTTTTTTTATTTAAAATATTATTAATTTCTACAGAAAAATTAGCACCTTTAGCAAAAGTTGGCGCCCAACCGAGTTTAGCATCCCAACGAAGCGTACTGGCAAAGCGTTCTTTTTCGTATTTTGCCATTTTATCCCCCGTATTTGGATCGATGTGATATTGGTTACTATAACGAACCGCTTGATTTCGCGGGCTTTGCCATTGTAGTAAGTTGTAAAACGTTAAATCATAGTCTGGAATTTTGCTTGTCAGTTCGAAATTGATCTTAACGGGAATATTAAAATCGGTTGCAGGTAAATCAGATGCTTTAATTATTCTACCGTTATACCAAACTTTATCATGGCGAACATTATTTGCGGGATCATAATGCGCATAACCTAGCTCTTTAGGTGTATTGCTTTCACTTTTTTGCCACGAGATTGAAGCTGATGCAGTATGTTCAGCGTGATAAAATTCGATAGGTAGTCTATTTTTTACCACTAATGACAAAGTATCATGCGTACTGCGCCCAGAGTTATCAAAGGTTCGAATGTTTGATCGACCATTATCATATTTAGGGCGACTGCGAACTTCATCATAACTTTCACGATGTACATATTGTAATTGCCATAGACTGTTTTTTACAACCTGCTCAAAACCTAAACTAATTTCATCATTATAAGGTGTAGAAAGCGAATTAAGCCCTTCAAAATCAGTTGAGCTTATCCAATCTTCATCAACTTGTCCTGGTGTACAAAAGTAATAGCAGTTCTTTAATCCCGCATTTTGTGCACCATATAAAGCATAAGCCATCATAGTACGGCCATAATAGCGGTTGATTCCAGCAGTTAATACAGTATTACCGTTACCAAAGGTGTCTAAACTTGTCACAAATCTTGGTGCTAGGTTGACGTCTTTAATAAAATTATCATAATCAATACGTATTCCAGGACGGACTGTTAAGCGACCGTATTTGATCGTGTCATCGGTAAAGAATGCGTAATTATCGTAACTTGCTTGATAATGGCCAGCTTGGAAAACCGAAGCATGATCGGCATAAGAGAGCCAAGGGAGGGCGTCCCATGTACCAGTATAGGTGTAACGATAAAAATCTTCATTTCGAATATAACGCGCTTTGGTTTTTGCTAGTTCGAATCCGATAGAGGGTTCATGCGTGGTATCCAACCAAGAAATTGGTTTAAAATCAAGTTTTGTCTTTAATCCCCAATTATCTTGTTTAGTGGTTAAATTACCAACGCCTCCCGAATGATATTGCACGGGGTTACGCCAATCAGAATAATCAACCAATGTAATAAAATAGTTTTGATCGTTGGTTCTTTTATCTTCTAGCTTTTGATAACTTGTTGTCAAATCTAATTTGGCAAAATCAAACTCATGCAGTAATTGCAAGGCTATACTTAAGCCATTATGCTTAGTATTGTAACCAGAATTAGCAACGGTTGCGGCAAATGAGTAATTGTTATATTGTGAATAATTGGTAGAAAAATTTACTGATGTTTGGTTTGTTGCATACCAAGTAAATTTAGATGAATAGTTATTTGAAACACGTGTTTGGTTTTTCATACCGCCGTTTTTTCGAATTTCAATCAGATCTTCACCATCTAATAATAATGATGGACCTTGATAAGAGACAGAAGAGATATCAGATTCTCTTCTTGATGCGGCAAACATTACACCTAAATCGTCAGTAAGACCTGTTTCAAACCAACCGCCAAAACTTTGTTTACTGTACTTAGGTTGAAATCGACTCGGATGACTGGCATCATTGGCGGAGCTATCAAATTTAATAGCTGGATCGACATGCGTTTTATTCCATGAAGATTGGGTTTTACGATAAAAAATATTGCCATTAGTTTCATGATTCCAACGACGGCTAATTACATCTACAACACCACCTGTAAATCCACCGTATTCAACGGGGATATTATTGTCATATAATTTAATTTCATTAATTAAGCGGCTATCAATATAAAGACCTTGTTCATCGCTATCAACACGCGTATTGGTTACGCCTAATCCTGGATCGACTGGATCGACATCATTATTAAAGCTTACACCATCTAATTGATAATTATTTTGATAGCTGGTATTGCCATGAATCGAGATATCGGCAGGCTTAATTTCACCTTGCGTCATGCCGTTGTTACTGCTATTCGACATTTGTATCGCAGGCAAAGTTTTCAATACATCCGTGATATTACCATCGCCCGTATTTGATTGATTTTATTTGAATCAATTGCTTGAGAGGTTGATAATTTAGCTGAGGGCGCTGTTACAATAATGACGTCATCGTCTTTTTTGTCATCTTCGCTTTTTTCAGCTATCTGTTGGTCGATCTGATTTGGGCTGGATAATGCTGTTGGGTTATAACTAATTAAAAACAGGGGTAAAGCCGATACTACTACTTTTTTCATACAAAAACGATCCTTGGGAAATACAGACAAATATAATAGTAATAGATTTATTGCCAATTTATATTTAATAATGATATTTATTATCATTAAAGCAAAATATTTATATTTGTCAACTAAAAGAGTTAATTTGTAGTTCGTTCTATCTGATTAAGGCTTACTTTAAAAATATTAAAAAAACGCCAAGTATTAGAAAAAGCCGCCCAAGAAAAGTATTGAACCATGATAGTCAAGTTGGCTAATGCCAAAGTTATTTTTTTATACATTACCCATTGTGCTCTTTGGTCAATTTACAGATAAAGTTACGGGATATGCTTGGAAAAACTTATTGATTCGGTTAATTTATCTCGTGGAAATTTATGATTTTCTATCAAGTTTGAGCATTCAACAGATAAGATCTTGCCCTTTTGGGAAGAAATTTCCCTAGATTTAATTATTTTAGGCTTGTGTTGGTGGATTAATATCCCAACTTATCTTTTGGGATCTAATGCCTCTAGCGTGGCGTGAGTGCTAAAACTTCGGGCTTGATGATAAGGTAGTTTTTAGCATTATATATCGTTTTGCCCAAATCACTGTTAAAGATTCCAGCTAAGTAAGATAGGGGATAATCTAAGCATTCTTTGTATCCCATTGTCTTTCCAATTAAGTGACACTCAGAAATTAGAAAAATAGCAACAATATTTATGCTTACTTTTATATACTATAATAAATTTAAAAAAAACACGTTTACAAAATACTAGCGATTTACTTATACTTTCTATCTATTTAATAATAGAAAAGCTCGAATTAAAGTAAATATAAGTTGTAGAAAAGGATTTAGAACGTGCTAAGGAATAGTTGTTTGGTTGCCAGCCATAAATTATTGGTAAAAATAAAAGAAACATTAACTAATTTAAGCGTTTTTCACCTACAAATACTTTTCGACTTTTATTCTAAAACGACAAGATTGTTGTCTTTTTCATTAACACCAATATTTATTGGCATTAGCTTGTTATTAACGACTTATGTCAATAGAGCAATCGCCTTAAGTTCAGAAGTTATTCATGTTGCCGAAACTACCAATGTGATTAATGGTACTGCGCCTTATTTAAGTTTTGATGGCGGGAAAACTAAAATATTAGGCGTTGATGATATTTTTTGGATGAGCTATCAAGTTGGTAATCAAACTTTTCGATATACACTCGATAATAATACTTCGTCACAACAGAACCCTATTTTGTTACCTGAATCGATTAAAACGTTTGCCGATATTAATTCGATTATCCCCAAAAATTATCCAATACCCGAGTGGGCAGAAGATAATGGGCAACAAATAGAATTTAATAGCCGTTATGGATAGACAATATTTTTTTGATGATGATGGCGATGAAATTCTGAGTGGTGCCGGTATGGTTTCGCTAAAAATATTTGATGAAGCAGATGATTATGGTAGTGATGATTTGGCCGAGTGGGGAGAGCGCAGCTATAAACGTAGTGACCTTATTGATCCTTGTCGTTATAGCTATAGAATGGTTTTACTATCTAGCATTTCTTCAGTTTTGAGTAAGTTTGGTGTGCCATCTAGAAGATCATTTGGAGCAACTGTCACGGAAGATGAGTGGAATGATGATCCATGGGCATTTGAGGATCGATTGGTTTTACATATTAAGCCTGCTGTTTCCAACCCTTATGCATGTTGGGCATATCCACTTACTCAACCAACCCCACACAGTGAGCATATAGGTAATGAATGGGTAGCGTCCGATCTGTATAGGGAGTCAGGGGCAAAAAAAGGATATCAACTTCAAAATATTAATAGCCCTTCAGCTAATTTTCCAACCACGGCAGGCGATTCATTTTCGTTTAATTTAACAGTCGCAGGGTCTTTTCCTCATGAACTAAGCTACAGTAAGCAGCCTAAGGATTCAATTATTAATTTAACTATTAGAAAAGCAGAAGAATTTAGATATTATGGAAATTACCCTAATGAAGCGACAATTACGCTATTAGGACCAAAAGCAGGGCAGCCAAATACGTCGTTCTCTCCTACAACGTTTATTATTTATGCTGATCAAGAGCAAACTAAACCTATATATAGTTTTACAATTAACAAATGGTTTATTTTATTAGAGGATGGTAAACGAACATTTAAAGAAAGTAGAGAGTATTGTGAAAGCATTGGGTACCGCCTTCCTACTGTACCTGAATTAACCAATGTTAAAAATGTTGAGCTAAATTGGCATCAAGGATACCCTACTGGCAAAGAAGGGTTCTCTAAGGTACAACTTGGAGGAGGAATCATTCCAGAATGGGACTCTGATGTTTTTAGGCTAGATCGTCATATTTATAGAAAATTTTGGTCGAATAATCGCCATAAGAATGATAACTACTACTTAGTTGATGTTTATAGATTGATATTTTCAGAACCAATAACAGAACAAATTGGCTACGCACTTTGTATTTCACCGTAATCTTTAAACGGCAGCCGCACAGCAACAACAACGGGTGATTTAATACAGATAGAGCAATACTTTGTAGATAGAAAGGTAATATTAAAATGATTTATTTTGGTTTAGGAGCGACGTTATGATATATGTAGTAACAGAAACAACTAATTAATGCGTAAGAGCAACTAACCACAAAATAATTTTTATTTATATCGTAGTGCCAATATGTAATGATAATTCAAATCTAGGATTTAAAGATTTAGCTTGTGATGTATTGTTCAATATTGCATTGTTTAGGCACGGTTACCGCTGTAAAAAAACGTCAGAAAACCAATTGATTTTATTTAAATTTTTTTGTTGGATTAACCGCCGTGTAGGCGGTTAATTATTGATGCTTTACAATAAAACAGCAGTGGATTTGCTTGTTACGTTTAAAATCAAGCGAAAGCGTTTTATTGGTAATTTCTTGATAGGTAAGTCCTAGATTTTGCATACCACTGCTATCCATCTTAAAACCACGTTTATTATTCGAAAAGAGGATAGTGCCATTAGGTTTTAGCAAGCGTTTTAGATCCGCCATTAATTTTAGGTGATCTCGTTGCACATCAAAGGTATTATTCATACGTTTGGAATTCGAAAATGTTGGCGGATCGATAAAAATTAAGTCGAATTGTTCATCGGATTGAGATAAATAAAGCAAACAGTCAGCCTGAATTAATCGGTGCTTTTTACCTGTTAAACCATTTTGTTTTAAATTACGATCTGCCCATTCTAAATAGGTGCGTGACATATCAACGGTAGTGGTTGATTTAGCACCACCAAGTCCTGCATAAACAGTTGCACTCCCTGTGTAAGCAAATAGATTTAAAAAGTCCTTGCTAGCACTCAGTTCACCAATCATTTTGCGTGCTAAGCGATGATCTAAAAACAGTCCTGTATCTAAATAATCGGTAATATTGACCCAAAATTGGGTTTTTTGGCGATTAATGGCGTATTCATGGACTAAAAAATAATCCTGCTTTTGCCCTAATTTTTGGTATTGTTGTTTACCTTTTTGTTTTTCTCGGGTTTTTAATACTAGTTGATCGGCAGTCAGATTAAGCTCTGACATGGTGGCATTGATAATATCAAATAGCCGTTGCCGTGTTTTTTGTGGATCAATATTTTTAGGGGCGGCGTATTCTTGTATAACTATTTTATCTTTATAGCGATCAATAGCAACATTATATTCGGGTAAATCTGCATCATAAAGTCGATAACATTCAAGTTGTTCTTGAGCTGCCCATTTTTCCAGTTTTTGTTTATTTTTGCGTAACCGATTTGCAAAGTCGGCAGCCGGCACCGTTGGGTTCGTGATAGATTGTTGAGCATCACGCTTAGCAATGGCATAATTTTTTTGTATACAGTCGAGAGGGCCATTTTTGGCTTTAAATTGTCTATCTGCTCGCATTTGTAAACAATCTAATAGTTGCGGTGCACCACTAAATAGTGATAATCGCCAACCACCAAAGTGTTGTTTAATTTGTCGACCGAGAGCAGTATGTAAAGCAATAAGTGTGGGCTCGCTTTCTAGCCGCTCGCCATAAGGTGGATTACTGATAATCATACCTGTTGTTTGCATTGGTAATGGATTAGTAAGTTGTGTTACATCTTGTAAAGCAAAGGTAATTAAATCGCCCACACCGGCTTGGATAGCATTTTGTTTGGCTCGCTCAAGTACGGTAGGATTATTATCGTAACCAATAAAAGGAATATTGGGTTTACAGGCATTATGTTTTGCTGAAAATAATAACTCATTCCATAGCGTTGGATTAAATCCTTTCCATGCAAAAAATCCCCATTGTTTGCGTTGTAATCCTGGTGGGATTTTTGACGCCATCATAGCTGCTTCAATCAGTAGCGTGCCTGAGCCACACATGGGGTCAAGCAACGGTTCATCACTCAGCCAACCTGAACGCATAATAATGGCGGCAGCAAGGGTTTCTTTTAATGGTGCTTGCCCTGTTTGCTGACGATAACCACGTTCATGTAAGCTATTGCCACTTAAATCTAAAGATAAGGTGACTCGGTTTTTATTTAAATACGCATGAAGTCGAATATCTGGATCTTGTTTAGCAACATTGGGGCGTTCGTTAGTATGGCGTAAAAAGTGATCAACAATGGCATCTTTGATCTTAAGTGCGCCATATTGACTATTGCGAATAAATTCGTTAACACCAACAAAGTTGATCACAAAAGCGTTATCGACCGCAAAAATATCTGTCCATTTAATATTAAATACACAAGAATAGAGATCTAAATCACTATAAATATCAAATTCAGCTATTGGCAACAAAATGCGTGAGGCTAAACGGGACCATAATAATGATTGATATAATGTTTTTTCATCAGCATCAAAATAAACTCCACCTTGGGTAATTTTACAGTTGGGTGAACCTATTTGTTCTAACTCTTTTTTTAATAACTCTTCAAGCCCGCGAGATGTGCTGGCAAATAGCGTTTTCATGTATAATCCACTTTACAATAAAATTGAAGGTATTATACCGACTAATTACAATAGTGGGAAATAAAGGCAACGCTTATATCTATTTTTTGTTAATCAAAATTTATTAGCTTTTGACAAAAGCGTTTAAACAAAAGGGTAAGTTATATATTTTGATTATGATTTTTTTGTAGAATTAAATACAAATTCGTTTTCATTGTCATAATAATTTTTATATAAAAATGTTATAAATTAAATAAAAATCTTAATATCAATTAACGATTGTTATGGAAAGTAATCTAATTTTTGTTTATTACTGATGCGTAAAGTGAGATCGGTAATTGCGATGATTAATGCAGAGCGGATCATTTGTTGATAACGATTTTGATACATAGATGACTTTAAACCATCTACAATTCCTGCCGCTTTTTCATGCTCTTGCTTGTGATCCCAATTAGGCGGTAAAACCATGTCATGCAATAAGCTAATCGGTCCTAAAATTTCATCATCAAGATAAGTATATTTTTTTTCATCGTTATCTAATTCATCTAAAATGGCCATGAGTAGCTCAATATCTTCAAACTCTTCGCGTGTAATAATACCTAGCACATATAACAGTTTTAAACAAACAGAGGTATCATTCAACGGTCCATTTTTACCCATTAACGAGGGGATAACAAATTTTATTGCGTGCGGTTCTTTACGAAAGGCTTTTTGGATTAAATGGTTAACGCTATCACTAATCAGATTAATTGCAACAGCCAACAAGCTGTGAATATCAGCCTGTTGGTTGAGTTTTTCTAAAATAGTATCTTCTTGTAATATCGTTCCTGACATTTTTTTATACAAATTGACGATTTTGCATTGCAGTATAAAGTTCTTCTACCTTTTGAACAATAATATTGTTGTTTTCAATACCTGAAATTTCAGTAAATGCGGCTTTTACCCCTTTATTAGCAATAAGATCTGCAAGTTCAACGGCTTGTTCATCGTCATCATTACGATAGTTCAGCGCAGCGGCAATACCAATCAATAAATTAGTATTTTGTACTTGATACTCAAAAGTGCCAAGTAATGGTTTAATTAAACGATCATTAACGCCCAATTTTCTTATTGGTTGACGGCCCACACGTGCTGTATCATCTTGTAAATAAGGATTTTCAAAACGAGATAAGATTTTTTCGATATAGGCTATATGTTTTTGATCATCGAAATTATAACGTTTGATAAGAACTAGACCGCTTTCTTCCATTGCTCCCCGTACGATTAAACGAATGCGTTCATCTAAAATAGCATCTCGAATCGTTGCAATATTATGATAAAACCCTAAATAAGCCGTAATGGCATGGCCTGTATTTAAAGTAAATAGCTTGCGCTCAATAAATGCCATTAAATTATCTACTGGCTCCATGCCTTTTATGTGTGGAATTTTGCCAATAAACTGTGTTTCATCGACGATCCATTCCGAAAATGTTTCAACCGTTACTTCTAAAATGTCGCCTGTTTTTGATGTGGCTGGTGGGACAATGCGATCTACCGCTGAATCCACAAAACCTATATGGGTATTTACCCATTCATGCAACGCTACGGGTAATGTTTTAAAAATTTCTTGTTTAAAATGATGGGTACCTTTCACCATATTTTCGCAAGCAATAATGTTTAGCGGTTTAGCATTACCTTGCTTATGGCGAGCAATAATGCCTTGTGCAACGATGGCGGCAATGCGTGCTAGAATTTGCGGTCCTACGGCTGTTGTTAGTAAGTCAACTTTTGCTATATGGTCGATAACTTCACTTGATGTGCTATTAATTGCGTCAACATTTTTAACTATTTCGGTTGTCGATTGCTCACCAACAACATTAACTGGATACTCATGACGTTTAGCGATATCATCAATAACTTGTTGATTGACATCGGCAAACGTAACATGCACACCAGCATCTGACAATAATTTACCAATAAAACCGCGTCCAATGTTACCTGCGCCAAAATGTAATGCTTGCATAATAATTAACCTTTATTTGAGTTTAAATTTAAAAAGAGGAAATTAAATCCCATATTTTCGGGATTTAATCAATATTGTTTAGCTTAATATTGTTAAAACTTCTTCAACGTTATTTGTTGTCGCTAGTTTGGCAATAATTGTTTCATCATCTAATGCGTTAGTCAGTTTTGCTATTACATCAAGGTGTTCATTATTGCGAGCAGCAATACCGATCACGATTTTTGCTTTATCGTCTTTTTCTTGACCAAATTGCACACCTGAAGGGTATTGGCAAAATACAATTCCTGTTGTAATGACATCATCTTTTGCTTCAATCGTACCATGAGGAACAGCAATTGATTCACCAAGGTAAGTTGATGTAAGTTGTTCACGTTCAATCATGGCTTCTATGTAGTCCGGTTTCACATAACCATTATCGACTAACTGTTGACCTGCAAAACGAATCGCTTCTTCTTTATTTTTAGCGGTCAACCCTAAAAAGATATTTTTTTCTGATAACTTAAAGAGCGGGGTATTATCTGTGGATGTATTGTTTACAAGTATTGCTTTTTCTCCTGCTATGCTAGAATTTTGCGATCTTAAAAGATCAACTACGAGCTGGCTATATAATTGGCTATCTAAAAAATTAGTTAATGAAATATGATGTGCGTTTGGCGCATGTTGTTTTGCTCGATCAGTTAAGTCTTTATGCGTAATAACGATATCAACATCGTTTGGAAGATTATTAATCGCTAAATTAGTGACAAAAATATCCAAATTGGCATCTTGAACTTTTTTGCGTAATACTCCTGCACCCATAGCACTTGAGCCCATTCCTGCATCACAAGCCACAATGATTTTTTTCACTTTCGCAAGGTCAAGCGTGCCGTTTACCATGCCTTTTGCTTCGCTTTTCATTGCAGAGATATTTGATTTTGCATCTTCAAAGCTTTTGTCTGCTTCTTTGGTTGTCTTTAATAAAATAGCTGAAGTGATAAACGTAACCATTGTTGCCGCAATGACAGAAAAAATGACACCAAGCATTGATGATTTCGGAGTTACGGCAAGAACGGCAATGATTGAACCTGGTGATGCTGGTGAGCTTAACCCTGCACCAAATAGTGTTAAAGTAAATACGCCTGTCATTCCACCTAAAATCACTGCAATAATAAGGCGAGGATTCATTAATACATATGGAAAGTAAATCTCGTGGATCCCACCAAAAAAGTGAATAATTGCTGCACCACTGGCTGAACTTTTGGCTGAGCCTTTACCAAAAAACATATAGGCTAATAATAACCCTAATCCAGGACCAGGGTTTGCTTCAATTAAAAAGAAAATCGATTGAGAATATTCAGCCGCTTGTTGAATACCTAACGGTGAGAATATGCCGTGATTAATGGCGTTATTTAAGAAAAGAATCTTAGCGGGTTCAATAATGATAGAGGTTAAAGGCAATAAATTGTGTTCAACCAAAAAATTAACAGCAATAGTTAATTTACTTGATGCTACAACGACAGAAGGGCCAATTGCAAAAAATGAAAGTAATGCTAAAAGCATACCAATAATACCAGCAGAAAAGTTATTCACTAACATTTCAAAGCCGCTTTTAATTTTGCCATCGACAGCTTTATCAAATTGTTTAATTACCCAACCACCTAAAGGACCAACTATCATTGCCCCTAAAAACATCGGAATATCTGAACCAACAATGACCCCCATTGTTGTGATTGCACCAACAACCGCGCCACGTTCTCCGTGAATTAATTTACCGCCAGTATAACCAATCAAAAGTGGTAATAAATAAGTAATCATAGGACTAACTAGCTTGGCAATAGTTTCGCTTGGATACCAGCCTGTTGGAATAAATATAGCAGTAATAAATCCCCACGCAATAAACGCACCGATATTTGGCATTACCATATTACTTAAGAAACGCCCAAAGTTTTGAACTTTCAATTTGATATTTGAGGTTGTCATAATATTCATCTTTCCTTATTGATTGGTATAATCATTATGCAGTTATTGTAGAGGGATTTCGTTATTCGATTCATCAAAAAAAATTGATAAATGTGATGCATATCACGTAGTTAAACCTAGGTATTTTTTATTTTTTGTGATTTAAATCACACTTTTTCTGTTATTAGTAAAATCTGTTATTAAATAAAATGGCTAATTGCGAATACTGCGTGTTTAGAACATTCGAGTTGTTATAAATTAGTTTTTATCATCAAATTGGATAGAATATAAGAGGTGTTTGTGTATTAAGATCATTTTATGATTGGCATTAATACCACAAAAAGTTCGTTGAAATTAACTAATAAAACGGTCTCTTGCCACTTTAGGCTTATTACAGTGTGATATTAGATTGCGCTATTCAAATTATAATTATTATGTGGTTGGATGCATGATTATTTATTGCACAGTAGGAGGTGGGAATGACATATGACCAAACGTTTCTTGCCCTATTAATTATACATAAAAAATGTTGGCTTAACTTGTTCAATTCAAACCAACATTAATGTTAGAGCTTAGAAAGATTAGAACTTTACTTTATTATCGCATTGATTACTAATAACTAATAAGAAAAAAAGTCGCAATACTACAAAATTTATAGTAGATATTGCTATTTCTTTTTCAAAAAAAGTTATAGCAAAAATCAATCATTATTAGAAATTTTTAAAAAGGGCATAACGCTGCCATCAGGCATAAAAACACGATCATTATTTTTTTCTTTATTCAAAATAGTTTGATCAACATCGTATCCCAAAAGATTAGATAAAATATATTTATTCATCAATCCGCTTAAATAACCTGTTGGACTTCGAAATGACTCTATAAATTGACAGTTATAGCGATCATTTGTTGATATAAACATAAACGGAATTAAAAATTGGTCAACATTTGTGCTGCTTACACCATGCCCAACATTAACGATTTCGCCATGATCCGAGGTATAAATTAAGGTATAATTATGGCTGTATTTGTTAATAACATCGTACAACGCTTTCACTGTACGATCCGTGTGATGGATGGTCAGATCATATTTTTCAGCATCAGGTAAAGCTTGCTTATCAATTTCATCATAATTTTCATAAGGTTGATGACTTCCTCGTAAATGTACGAAAATGAATTTTTTCGGTGAATTGTCTTGCTGAAGCGTTTCCTCTAATAGCTGACTTAAATAAATATCATGCATATCTTTACCAAAAGCGACAACATCGCTCTTACGCGCAATAAAACCAAATTTAGTTTCAAATGAATCTTTAATCCCCTGGCCAGGTGAGGCTAGCCAATAGGTTTTGTAATGATTGAATTTAGCCATTTCAATAATTGACTTATTATTAAATAAATTATCATCACTTTCTGGAATATTAAATGAAAGTGTTAATGGTAAAGAGTCCTTTGTAAAAGCGGCAGCTGAGTGACTATTTTGAATAATACAAGCACCATTTTGACTAAAAATATTGGTCATAAAAGGCGCTGTTTGTTTATGGTAACCATAGGTGCTGTATCGAGATACTAATGAGGATTCTCCCATAATTAATACTACTAAGTCGTTATCGGTTTTATTGGGTGGTAAAAGAATAGCTTCATTAAATTTTTCAATCTCATTTGTACTAGAATAGATGTTTGTTGATGCAAAACTAGCTAAAAGATAGGATAAGTTACCTACAGCAGCAGGGTATGTATGACGAAATAATACTGCATTATTTTTATAGTAACCTCGTTGAGCTTCACGATTTAGAGATTGGTCTCGCGTTATAGCACATACCATAACAGACAAACTGATTATACAAAAAGATAAAGGAATAGTGGGTCTAAGTTTAACAGTAATTATTTTTCTAAAAATAAATAAAATAAGAGCAGTTGCAATAAATGCGGGGCCTATTATGATTAAAACTTGTTTAGACATTGATAATGCTTCATTAGCATTACTTTCGACAATAGAATCAAGTATACCTACTGATATTATTTCTCCATAATAAATGAAATAACTAATTTCGGATAAGAACAGGAATAGAAATAGTGTGCTAATCCCAACAATAAAATAATGGCGATTATAAACACCTATATGCACAAGTACAATAAAACATAATGTTGTTACCCAGTCTATATAAAATAGTAGATTTTTAAAAACAGATTTATTAAACAGAATATCGGATTTTGTTATAACGATATAAGCCCAAATAGCACTAAGAACAGTGTAAACTAGCAATAAAATTAGCCATTGATTATTTTTTATAACTTTACATGTTTTCATAATTTATCTCTTATTTCTTTTTATTATTAATTAATATAGCAAGTAAATGATTGTACTTAATCTTATCAAAAAGTGTTCACATTCTATAAATGTGTTATGTTATTAAGGTAATATTTTTTTCCATATTGCTCTAACGAGATCCGAACATTAACCAAATATCGAAAAGGCTAGTTTATAATAGATTGTAATATATTCAAATAGTGTTTTATTTTTGTATTTTCTTAATTTTTTAATTACGATCATAAATAAAGTGTGCTTCTAACATATTGAAAAAACTTTTAGTGATCATACTATCCCAACAATTTTCAGCGTTGTTTATACTTTGGTTAAGTTTATTTTGTAGAATGAAAAATCAATATGCTTTCTGGCAGAATTTTTATAATGCTCGATTTATTGCTCTTTCTGTTGCACTATAGCTCATACTTCCAAATTCCTGCACTAAATTTAACCATAATGTATTGTTTTATGATTGTTATTTATACCATAAAAGTGATATTTGGTTATGTTTAAAGATTAATAGCTTCAGAATTAATCAACGTGACAATTAGTGGTGAAAATGGGCTGGTGTGTTAGTTTCAAATTACAAAAATATTAAGGAATACCTAGCATTAGCAAAACTGATCAATTTAGGGTATGATAATCATTCAATTTGTGGTTAATTTGAATGCTTAATAATTAAGTGCAAAATTCTTCTGAAGATGATTAAAAATAAATAGTAATATTTGACTAAATATTAAACTCAAGGAGTGTTGGGAGGTAACATTGATATGAAATATTTTGCTTGGGGCATTTCGCTTTTAGTTGGACTTATGAGCTTAGGGCAAGAAATGCTATGGTTTAGAATAGTTAGCTTTAATTTGGGAGGCGCGCCTTATGCTTTTGCAATTGTATTGGTTTTTTTTCTATTAGGCATTGCTTTGGGGGCACAGAGAGGGAAGATTGTTTGTAAATATTCTCCTAATCTATTGTTAACTGGAGGGCGAGTTTTAATCTTCGCTGGTGTTCTTGATATATTAATTCCATTTATTATTCAAAATATAAATCAACCACATAATATCCTATTGCGTTTAGTTATATTTTGTATTTTGATATTGGTTGTTGCAGCTTTAAAGGCAATATTATTTCCAATCGTACACCATTTAGGTACGAATATTGCTAATGGCAAGGTAGGGGCATCGGTTTCTAAAGTTTATTTTTTTAATATTATTGGTTCAACACTTGGTAGTTTATTAATTGGTGGTATTTTCCTTGATTATGTGTCCATTTCATCAATGTTTATTCTCATTGGTATCGTTTGTATTTTATTAGGTATTTTGATGATTATTAAAAAATCAGCCGTTTCTGTTATTGCTGTTGCTGTACTTGGTAGCATTTGCTTTTGTTTAGTGGATAAACACACTGATTCTATTTTTAGAAATATTTTCGAAAAAGGCATATCTATCAATTCTTATGTTGAAAATCGCTACGGGGTAATTCATATAGTCAATGATGATAACGACGGAAGGAAAAATATTGTATTAGGCAATTATATGTATGATGGTATGATAAATAAGGATCCAAATGATGATGTCAATGACTTAAATCGCCTTTACTTATTAGCAGCTGTCCATCCAAATCCTAAATCAGCTCTGGTTATAGGTGTGAGCGCTGGTGCATGGACTCGGGCATTGTCCAGTTTTCCTACATTAGAAAACATTGATGCTATTGAAATTAATAAAGGTTATTTAGATATTATTAAACAATATCCTATTGTTTCACCAGTATTAGATGATCCAAAGATAAATATTTATATTGATGATGGGCGACGTTGGCTTAAACGCAATAGTGATAAAAAATATGATTTAATCATTATGAACACGACTTACCATTGGCGTTCAGGTATAACTAATTTATTATCGCAAGAAATGATGAAAATACTGCAACATTCATTAAATCCTAATGGTATTTTGGCATTTAACAGTACCCGTTCACTTGATACATTAAAAACAGCACAATCGGTATTTAAGCATGCTTATTGGGGCACATTGGGCTTTATCTATACTTCTGATTCAATAATTAAAATTGATGAAAATGTGGCTAAAATTCGTCTTGATAAGTTAGTTTTAGATAGAACCCCGTTGTTTAATGAAGAATCCAAACAATTGGAAAATGGTGCTTACAAAAAAACATTAGAGACAAAACTATTAAACTTAGAGGAAGTTGAAAAGCTTTATAATTTAGGGCGAGACACAGAAGTTATTACTGATAACAACATGATAACAGAATACAAGTATGGGCTTTTTGCAACGAAAAAGAAATAAGGAACTGTTTATGTTAAGCAAAAAACAATTATTACTATTAAGTACGCTATTTTTTATTTCAGGAATGAGTGGTTTAACTTATCAAGTCGCTTGGCAACGAGTGCTTTATTCTGCTTTTGGTTCAGATGTTGATTCTGTTGCAATTATTGTATCGGCATTTATGTTAGGACTTGGCCTAGGAGCTCTTGGTGGTGGCAGAATTGTTGATAAATACCCAAATAAAGCACTACAGCTTTTTTGTTTTAGTGAATTTGGAATTGGTTTATTTGGAATAATTAGTTATCCACTTATTTTATTTGTGGGTGATATTTTTATTAGTTACAATTTAATTGTTGTTGCCATTGTTAATTTTTTATTGGTGCTTGTTCCAGCGCTCTTGATGGGAGCAACATTGCCAATTTTAATCACTTATATTGCACAGTTTTGGAAAAACATTGGTCAAACAACAGGACATCTTTATGCTATTAATACTTTTGGTGCAGCCGCTGGAGCGTTTTTAACAGGATTTATTTTGTTTATCCATTTTGGTATTAACGGTGTAACGATATTAGCAGCATTCGGTAATTTTGTTGTTGCCACACTTGCTTATCTGTTTTTGAATAAAGCACAGATAAAGGATTGATAGAAAGATCGATAAATGCTATAAAGGTATTTAAAGATGAAAATAAGCGAAAATTATCGCTTATTTTCAATTGCCTCAAAGCTAACTAATTAAGAAGCTTTATTATTAAGTATACATCATCAATAAAGTTAACGGTAGCGTAATTAGGATTGTTGATGAAGTATTCCTGTGTTTTTTAGATTTCATCTGTCATTTCCCGTTTTTTTATTTCTTTTTCTAGAGTGATAATTTTTTGCTACTCACTAGTTAGTTCTCGTTTTGGTGTTGTTGGGATTGATTAGCCTAACCTTTTTGTTACGCGTTGATTTACCTATAATTAAATGGTTAGTGGTTTCATCTAATGAAAACTTACATTAGATGAGTATAATCAAGCACTTTTGGGGTCTCTGTATGGAATTTTTTGATCATAATGTGTTCTTCTATGATTTTTATTTATAGCATAGAGGTGACATTTGTCTATTTTAGAAGGGGATGATGATTATTCCACTGTTACCGATTTTGCCAAATTTCGAGGCTGATCAACATCGGTACCTTTGATCAAAGCAACATGATACGCTAGCAGTTGTGTGGGCACAGTGTAATAGATTGGTGCGGTGAATTCTTCGATATGGGGTAGGTTGAGAATCTGCATAGTGTCATCACTAACAAACCCTGCGCCTTGTTCAGCAAAGACATACAATTTACCACCGCGAGCTTTGACCTCTTCGATATTGGATTTGAGCTTTTCTAGCATTTCGTTAGTTGGCGCTATAACTATCACCGGCATGTCAGAGTCAATCAATGCTAATGGGCCGTGTTTGAGTTCGCCAGCGGCATAAGCTTCGGCGTGAAGGTAAGATATTTCTTTCAGTTTTAATGCTGCTTCCATGGCTATTGGGTATTCATCACCACGGCCTAAAAATAGTGCATGATGCTTATCAACAAATTGCTCAGCTAATTTTTTTATTTTTGATTCAAACGTGAGCACTTGTTCAATGCGATTGGGTAAGATTTGTAGTGCATGCACAATAGCCTGCTCAGTACTTTCTGCCATATTATTTAAACGTCCTAATTTAGCAACAAGTAATAATAATACGGTGAGTTGTGTTGTAAAGGCTTTGGTTGATGCAACGCCAATTTCAACGCCAGCTTTGGTTAATAATACTAAATCCGCTTCACGCACAAGCGTGGATGCTGCTACATTACAAATAGCAAGAGTACTTAAGTAACTATTTTTTTTGGCTAGCCGCAATGCGGCTAATGTGTCAGCGGTTTCACCTGATTGTGAAAGAGTAATAAATAGGCTATTTTTGCGACGAGCTGGTTTACGATAACGAAACTCAGAGGCAATTTCGACATCACACGGTATACCGGCTAAGGCTTCAAACCAGTAACGTGCTACCATACCCGCATTATAAGCGGTGCCACAGGCAACAATTTGTACATGTTTAACTTGTCTTAAGATACTTTTTGCTTCAGCTCCCAGTTCTGATAAATCGATTTTACCATGTGTCATGCGACCCTCAAGGGTATTTTTAATTGCATTGGGTTGTTCGTAGATCTCTTTTTGCATGTAATGACTATAGCCTGATTTATTACCCTCATCATATTTTGCATCAGATTCTATATATGGGCGGATTACTTCATGATGGCTTTTGTCTAAGATTGTTATTGAATTGTGAGTGATAAGTGCAATATCACCTTCTTCTAAATAGATAAACCGACGAGTGACAGGTAATAGCGCCAATTGATCTGATGCGATAAAGTTCTCGCCTTCTCCACAACCAATAACTAAAGGGCTGCCTGAACGGGCGGCCACTAACAGAGCAGGATTGCGTATGTCCATAATTACTGTGCCATAAGCCCCTCGTAGCTGTGGTATCGCTTTTTGTACAGCCTCAAATAAGGAGCAATCTTCTGTCGATATGATGTCATGAATTAAATGAGCAATAACTTCAGTATCGGTTTGTGAATAAAATTGATAGCCTTTAGCGATGAGTTTTTCGCGTAATAATTCAAAATTTTCAATAATGCCATTATGTACAACAGCAATAAAATCAGAAATATGCGGGTGTGCATTGTGTTCGGCTGGTTCGCCGTGAGTTGCCCACCGAGTATGTGCAATGCCAATAGAGCCTTTTATTGGATATTGTGCTATTGCATCTTTTAATGCTTGCACTTTACCAACACGGCGAACACGTTGCAAAACACTTTGTGGTGAAATGATTGCCAGGCCTGCAGAATCATAACCACGATATTCTAATCGTTTTAGGCCTTCTAGTAATATTTCTGCAACATCACATTTGGCAATAGCCCCCACAATTCCACACATAGTTTATTCCCCGTTAATTAATTTCGTTGGACGTTTCCAATTTGCAAGCTGTTTTTGTTTAACTCGGCTTACCACCAATTCATTGTCATTGACATTGTTGGTAACGGTTGTACCAGCTGCAATGGTTGCGCCTTTACCCACTTTTACTGGTGCAATCAATTGTGTGTCAGAACCGACAAACACATCATCTTCAATAATGGTTTTAAATTTATTGGCACCATCATAATTACAAGTGATAGTGCCTGCACCAATGTTGACGTTACTACCAATTTCGCTATCGCCAAGGTAGCTTAAGTGCCCAGCTTTGGTGGCTTTGCCCAGATGCGCTTTTTTTAATTCAACAAAATTGCCGACATGGGCTTGTTCGTCAAGTCGTGAGCCAGGTCGTAGGCGGGCGAAAGGGCCAATAGTACACTGTTTAGCGATAGTTGAATCTTCAATAATGCTATACGGGCTGATGTTTGAGTTATCATCAATCGTGCAATTTTTTAAGATACAGCCCGCACCAATAAATACGTTATTACCTAGTGTGACATTGCCTTCAATAATGACATTACAATCAATAGTGACATCTTTACCGTGCGAGAGTGTGCCACGTAAGTCAAAACGGTTTGGATCAAGCAGCGTCACGCCAGCTAGTAACAAATTTTGCGCTTGTTGGTGTTGATATTGCCGTTCTAATGTGGCTAATTGTTGGCGATTATTAACACCTTCAACTTCAAATTGTTGTACTGGGTGTGAGGTTAATATTTCATAACCATCTTGGTGTGCAAAAGCAATAATATCTGTTAAGTAGAATTCTTTTTGCGCATTATTGTTGGTTAACCGTGATAGCCAATTTTTCAATAATTTGCCGTTAACAAACATGATACCTGTATTAATTTCATTAATTTTTTGTTGCTCAAGCGTGGCATCTTTTTGTTCGACAATGGCAACAACTTTACCGTTGCTACGCTCAATGCGCCCGTACCCCGTTGGGTCATCAAGGATTACGGTCAATAATGCTATACCTTGCTTTGGTTTGCTAGCAATTAAAGTTTCCAGTGTTTGAGTCGATATAAGGGGGGTATCGCCATATAAAATTAGGATATCTTCGTCATCTTGAATGTGAGGGATAGCTTGTTGAACAGCATGGCCTGTACCAAGTTGTTCTGCTTGGTAAATCAGTTGTACATGCTGATCTTTAAGAGCCTCTTCAAGCTGTACTTTGCCATGGCCATAAACAATATTGATGCAATTGGTATTAAGTTGTTGAACTGTGTCAATAACATGTTGTAACATCGGCTTATTGCCAATTTTATGTAAAACTTTAGGTAGGTTGGAATACATCCGTGTGCCTTTTCCTGCCGCCAAAATAATCGCATTCAGTTTTGGGGGTGCAATTGCCATAATCAGTTCCGTTCAGGTTAAATTAGCCTAATACTATAATCAAAGTTTTGAATGAAATCACCCCCAATCTTTTAATTTTTATCATAAAAAAAGTAATATTGATATTTACCAATGGGTTTAACAAAAAAGGAAGCAATACATGAGTTCCATGATGAAAGTTTTATTACTCTATACTACACACGAAAAGCAAACACTTAAGATTATGCAACGTATAAAATCGCGCCTTTCTGGTAAATGTGAATGCGATGTTATTGAATTGCTATCCGATACTAAAATCGATTTAACACAATACCAAGCAGTTTTATTGGGTTGTTCGATCCGTTACGGTTTTTATAGCAAAGCGATGAAGACGTTTATCGATAACAATTATCAGCAATTAAATAAGATGAAGTCGGGATTTTTTGGGGTAAATATGGTGGCTAGAAAACCTAATAAAAATACCCCAGAAACCAATTTATATACCAAAAAATTTCTGGCAAAAATAGCATGGAAGCCAACTATTACCGCGGTTTTTGCTGGTGCACTTTATTATCCTCAATATAATTGGTTTGATCGTAATATGATCCGCTTTATTATGTGGTTAGGAAAAGGCGATACAGATGTAACAAAACCAGTTATTGAATATACTGATTGGAAGAAGGTAGATAAATTTGCTGAGCAATTTTTACATTCAAACGTAGCCATTTGCTAAAATTTTTTACATGAAAATTGATATTTTGTTGGGTTTACCAAATTATCAAGCTCTTTTCAATAAACTTTGTGATATAGATCAACATTTCGGTTAAAAAGGTGTACAATATCGCGCCTATAGAATATGTCTCCTAATTGGAATTTTAATTGTGATTGAAAATTTAAGAAATATTGCCATTATTGCTCACGTTGACCATGGTAAAACAACTTTGGTTGACAAATTATTAAAACAGTCGGGTACGCTAGATAATCTGCGTGGTGACGATAACGAACGTATTATGGATTCTAATGCTCTTGAAAAAGAGCGTGGTATTACCATTTTAGCGAAAAACACCGCTATTGATTGGAATGGTTACCGAATTAATATCGTTGACACCCCTGGGCATGCTGATTTTGGTGGTGAAGTTGAACGTGTTATGTCAATGGTTGACTCTGTATTGTTGCTTGTTGATGCAATGGACGGCCCGATGCCACAAACACGCTTTGTAACGCAAAAAGCATTTGCTTATGGTTTAAAACCGATTGTGGTTATCAATAAAGTCGATCGTCCTGGTGCACGCCCTGATTGGGTTGTTGACCAAGTGTTTGATCTGTTTGTTAACTTGGGGGCGACTGATGAACAGTTAGATTTCCCTATTGTTTATGCTTCAGCTTTAATGGGTATAGCCGGTTTAGATCATGAAAATATGGCGGAAGATATGACACCGTTATTTGAAGCGATCGTTAAACATGTTGAACCGCCAAAAGTTGATTTAGACGGTCCATTCCAAATGCAAATTTCTCAACTTGATTATAACAACTATGTTGGTGTTATTGGTATTGGTCGTATTAAACGCGGTCGTGTTAAACCAAATCAACAAGTGACTATCGTCGATAGTGAAGGCAATAAACGCACTGGTAAAGTGGGGCAAGTGCTTGGTCATTTAGGTCTGCAACGCTATGAAGCTGAAGTTGCCGAGGCTGGTGATATTATAGCATTAACAGGTCTTGGTGAGCTCGGTATCTCTGATACAATTTGTGACAATAGTTGCGTTGAAGCTCTGCCAGCGTTAACTGTTGATGAGCCAACAGTGACTATGTTCTTTAATGTTAATAGCTCACCATTTGCTGGTAAAGAAGGTAAGTATGTGACTTCTCGCCAAATTCTTGAGCGTTTAAATAAAGAACTGGTACATAATGTTGCGTTGCGCGTTGAAGAAACCCCTGATCCTGATGCATTTAGAGTGTCTGGTCGTGGTGAATTACATTTGTCAGTGTTAATTGAAAATATGCGTCGCGAAGGTTATGAATTAGGGGTTTCTCGTCCTAAAGTTATCTTTAGAGAAATTGATGGTAAAAAACAAGAGCCATTTGAACAAGTTACTCTTGATATTGAAGAACAACATCAAGGATCCGTGATGGAAGCTCTTGGCTTACGTAAAGGTGACCTAACAAACATGTTACCAGATGGTAAAGGCCGTGTACGTTTAGATTACGTTATTCCAAGCCGTGGGCTTATTGGATTTAGAACGGAATTTATGACCATGACATCAGGTACTGGCTTGCTTTATTCTACCTTTAGTCATTATGATGATGTGCGCCCAGGTGAAATAGGTCAACGTAATAACGGTGTAATGATTTCAAACGGTACAGGTAAAGCGTTGGCTTATGCGCTTTATGGTTTGCAAGACCGTGGTAAGTTATTCCTAGGTCATGGTGCTGAAGTTTATGAAGGTCAAATTATTGGTATTCATACTCGCTCAAACGATTTAACTGTTAACTGTCTAACCGGTAAAAAATTAACCAACATGCGAGCATCAGGTACAGATGAAGCAACTACATTGTCACCACCAATTAAAATGTCATTAGAACAAGCATTAGAGTTTATTGATGATGATGAATTAGTCGAAGTAACGCCATTATCTATTCGTCTACGTAAACGTCATTTAACTGAAAATGATCGCAAACGTGCGTTTAGAAGTGGTAATAAAGACTAATTGTTGTAGTTTTACCGTAATATGAAAACCTCGCTATTTAGCGAGGTTTTTTTTTGCTTTAACTCTGGCAATAGCATCAGCAATGGATTGTTTGCGATCCTTTGGCGCAATTGTATTGGTATTATTAACTGGCATTGTGCGAGGAAATAATATTGTGGGCGGTACGAGTTGGTTATGGCTTAAACGTTGTTGTTTTTTCTGAGTTAGTACTAACTCTTCTGATTCAGTCAATGCAGTACCTAGTGTGCTTAATGTAATACAGTCTGTTGGACAGGTATTAATACAATTACTGCACGAGGTACATAATTGTGGCAAAATGGTGTGCAATACTTGCTTGCTGCCGACAATGGCATCGGTTGGGCAAACACGAATGCATTTGCCACAACCAATACAGTTTTCTTCATCAATAAACGCTTTATATTCTTGTTTAGTTTGCATAATCATTTCTTGCATTAACTTAAACCTACTATATTACCATCTTTGTCAATATCGATTTGCCGATAAGCAGGGTTAGTGCCTAATCCCGGCATGGTCATCACGTTTCCAGCATAAACACGAATAAAACCAGCTCCAGCTGAAATCGCTAAGTGACTAATATCGACATCAAAATCGGTAGGTACATTTTTTAGATTTGCATCCGCACTAATTGACATTGGTGTTTTAGCAATACAAAGAGGCAACTGGTCCAGTTTTAGTGCTTCGATCTCTTTGATATTTTCAAGTGCAGTAGCCGATAAATTAGCTTTGTTGGCACCATACTTTTTCACCATAGTTTGAATTTTATCTACTAGAGGCATGTTGTCAGGATAAGGTAGTTTGATTTCGTTTGGTGTATCACATGCTTTAATCACGTGCTTAGCTAGTTTTTCTGCGCCTTTACCACCTTGAGTGAAAACTTCACTTACTTCACAGGCAAATGCACCATGCTCAATTGCATATTTTTGTAAAAATGCCAACTCTTCTTCGCTATCATGTGGAAAACGGTTAATGGCAACAATCACTTGTAGCCCATAACTTTTAGCATTGTTGATGTGCCACGCTAAATTAGCTGCACCAATTTCAAGTAATTCAATATTTGATTCTGAAATTTCTTTCGGGATTGCTTGTCCTGGTTTGATATTATATTTACCACTGTTCGATTTTAAGCTACGTACGGTAGCAACTAATACCACACACGAAGCTTTAGTACCCGCTTGGCGATATTTAATATTGAAGAATTTTTCCATGCCCATATCTGAGCCAAAACCAGCTTCAGTTACGACATAATCGGCAAGTTGCAAAGCAATGCGATCGGCAATGACAGAGGAGTTGCCATGGGCAATATTGGCGAAAGGTCCCGCATGAATAAGTACCGGCGTATTTTCAACTGTTTGCATCAGGTTTGGATTAATCGCATTTTTAAGTAATACTGTCATGGCGCCCGCAACTTCAAGTTGTTCTGCGGTAATTGCTTCGCCTTGAGTATTATAAGCTAAAATAATACGCCCAATGCGCGCACGCATATCGTGTAAATCTGAGGCTAATGCTAAAATTGCCATAAGTTCTGATGCTGCGGTTATCTCAAAGCCATCTTGACGTGTAATGCCATTAACGCCACCACCGACACCAACAGTAATTTTACGAAGTGCACGATCATTATGATCCATCACCCGTTTCCACACAATACGATTTACATCGATATTGAGACGCGGCAAGCCCGTTTGTGCGGTAAATTCATCGCCCAAGCGTTCTTCATGATAAAGGCGCGAATCTAATGCGGCTGATGCCAAATCATGAGCTGCGGTGATTGCGTGAATATCACCCGTTAAATGCAGATTTAAAGTTTCCATAGGTAATACTTCGGCTTGACCACCGCCAGCAGCACCACCTTTAACGCCAAATACAGGTCCTAAACTTGGTTGACGAATACAAGCAATTGCCGATTTACCAATGTAATTTAGTCCCTCACTTAGCCCGATTGTATTCACCGTTTTACCCTCACCAAGTGGAGTTGGCGTAATAGCGGTAACTAATACCAATTTGCCGTTAGGTTTGTTTTGGTTGGTTTTAAGAATGGATAAATCGATTTTTGCCACGTGTTTGCCATAAGGCAGGACAAACTCTTCTGGGATGTTGCATTGTTTAGCGATTTCAGTAATTGGGCGTAAAGGCATATTCGTTCTCATCTAACAATAAATTGGAATGTCAGTATAAAGAATTTAAATAGCCGAATAAAGCGACAATTTTATCTTTATTGATTTTCGGCACAAGTCACAATTATCTTGTTATAATAACTAAATACATTCAATAAAAGGAAATAGTTAAATGAATTGGTTTTCCGAATATTCGCTTTTCTTAGCAGAGACGGCGACAGTCGTTATTGCCATTTTAGCAATACTGATTTTTATATTAAGCCAACGTCGTAAATCAGCAACGGTTGGTGGGCGTTTATCAGTCAAAGACATTAGTCAAGAATATGAGCAAGTTAAAGATGATATGTTAATGTCAAGTATGGACGAACTAGAAGCTAAGCTGTTTATGAAAGATCTAAAAAAACAGAAAAAACTTGAAAAGAAACAGGCAAAATTAGCGGCTAAACAAAAAAAGAAACAAGTCAAAAACCAAGAAAAATCTGACGAAAAATCGGCGCTAGATAATGCAACAAAGTTGGCAGAAAACAATATAGATCAACAAGCCAAACCTAAATTATTTGTATTGTCTTTCAATGGTAGTATGGATGCGCACGAAGTTGAAGAATTACGCCAAGAAATTACCGCTGTATTAGCTGTTATTAAACCAGAAGATGAAGTTGTAGTAAAACTTGAAAGCCCAGGTGGTGTAGTCCATGGTTATGGGCTTGCGGCATCGCAGTTGTTACGGTTTAGACAGCGTAATATTCCTTTTACGGCTGTCGTCGATAAAGTTGCAGCCAGTGGTGGGTATATGATGGCATGTACTGCGTCAAAAATCATTGCTGCACCATTTGCTATTGTGGGCTCTATTGGGGTAGTTGCTCAAATTCCTAACTTTAATCGCTTGCTTAAAAAGCATGATGTGGATATTGAATTGCAAACAGCAGGTGCGTATAAGCGTACTTTAACCATGTTTGGTGAAAACACCGATGAAGGTCGACAAAAATTCAAACAAGAGCTTGAAGAAACCCATCTTTTATTTAAAGGCTTTGTTAAAGAATACCGCCCAAATGTTGATATCGAACAAGTTGCAACTGGCGAGCACTGGTTTGCAACTCAAGCTAAAGATAAAGGCTTAGTTGACGAAATCAGTACGAGTGATGACTTTATCTTATCTCACTTAGATACACATAAAATTATCTCTGTTAGTTATTTACGTCGGCAAAAACTATCTGAAAAGTTAGCTAAAAATGTAATAAAAGGTGTGGAAAGACTGTTTTTAAGGCAAGGAAACGGGCTGTGATAGCCCATTTTATAATGCATTGAATTATTCATAATTTCGTATTAATAATATGCTGATTGGCATATTATTTATTTTTTATTTATAAATCAAATCATTATCTTTTTTATTTAATTCCCACAATCATTATCTATTATCTTCTAACGATAATATTAATTGTTAAAACTGACTATCTATTAATCTAATTGCAATTTAATATAAGTCTATATTCATATAGTTTGATGGATATAGCTCCACCTTATTACATTTCTTTTTTTAATTCATAAATCATTACGCTTGAGGACAATTATTATGTTTCAATGGCTTTCAAACTGGATTTTAGATGGACTAAAACATTCCCCCGAAATTTTATTATTTCTATCGTTGAGTTTAGGGTATTTGATTGGTGGCATTAGGATAGGCAAATTCCAACTCGGTGGTGTTGCTGGTTCGTTGCTTGTTGCTGTCGCTTTAAGCGTTTTTGGTGTGACTATTGACGCTGGTGTTAAAGCGATTCTTTTTGCGTTATTTATTTATGCAGTGGGTTATGAAAGTGGTCCGCAATTTTTCCGTTCACTTGGTATAAAAACCTTACGTGAAATCTTCTTAGCATTATTTATTGCAGTTGCAAGTTTTGTGACTGTTATCGTACTAGCCAAATTATTCCATTTAGACAAAGGTCTTGCAGCTGGATTAGCTGCGGGTGGTTTGACACAATCGGCAATTATGGGCACAGCCTCTGATGCATTAAGCCAATTAGGTTTAAGCGCAGATGAATTAAGAAAAATGCAAGCAAATGTAACTATTGGTTATGCTGTGACCTATATATTTGGTTCACTAGGTGCCATTATTGTCTGCGTCAATATTCTGCCAAAAATCATGGGTAAAGATATTGGTGATGATGCAATAAAAGCACAGGCTGAGCAACTTCATGGTTCGCTTTCATTAAGCTCTGATCAAAATCTAGCTTTATCTGATATTAGTGGTCGGTTGTATCGTATTACCAATAAAATTAATCAAACAGTGGCGCAAGTTGAACAAACTATTAATGGCATTAGTATTGAGCGTATCAAACGTGGCAATAAAATCATTGAAGCAATGCCAGAAACAGTATTAAAGTCGAAAGATATTATTCTTGTTGTGGGTCATCGTGATTCAATGATTAAAGTACATGATCTACTTGGTAGTGAAGTGAATTCAGCATCTGGAATGGATGTGGTAATGAATAAGTTAGATGTTGAAATGCGTAATAACCGTTATGAGGGTGAAAATCTTACTCAAGTACTTCAATCAGATGAAGTGATGAAGTTAAAACATGGCATCTATCTTTTAGCGATTAATCGTGATGGACAACCTCTTCCCCTTAATAACGATATTTATTTAAAACTTGGTGATGTTATTACTATTTATGGTGCTGATAGTGATCTTCGTCGTGTTATTGACAAAATCGGTGCACCCATTACCAAAAGTGAAAAAACTGACTGGATATTCCATGGTTTAGGGCTTGTTGTTGGCCTTATTATTGGCTTAATTGTGATTCGTGTAAGTAATATTCCTATCACATTAGGTGCTGGAGGTGGAGCGCTTTTATCAGGATTATTATTTGGTTGGTATCGTTCGGTTCACCAAACTATCGGTAATATTCCTACTGGTGCAGTGCAACTTTTAAAAGATTTTGGCTTAGCTGGATTTGTTGCTGTTGTGGGATTAAGTTCTGGTCTTCAAGCAATTAATACAATTGAAGAACAAGGTTTATCTCTATTTTTAATTGGTGTGGTTGTTACTTTGCTACCAATGCTACTTGCCATTTATTTCGGAAAATATGTGCTTGGCTATAAAAATGCAGCAGTATTTGCTGGTGCTTTAGCAGGATCGCGAAGTGCTAACCCCGCTTTTGGTGAAGTGCTCAATAAAGCTGGCAATTCAACGCCAACTAACTCTTTTGCTATTACTTACGCTTTAGCTAATGTTTTCCTAACTTTATTAGGTCCATTAGTTGTTGCTTTTGTTTAATTGATATATCAAATTAAGGGTACTAATGTATGAAAAACAAAACAGAATATAGCCAATATGCTAATTTAAGTCCTTTTGAATTAAAAGATAACTTAATTAAACTGGCACAAAGCCATACTGATCGGGTGATGTTAAATGCGGGTAGAGGTAATCCAAACTTTTTGGCTACTTGGCCTCGTCAAGCATTTTTCCAATTAGGTGTGTTTGCAACTCAAGAATCCGAAATGTCATTTTCATATTTAAATGAAGGTGTTGGCGGTATGCCAATTAAAGCAGGATTAACTGGACGCTTTGAACATTTTATTTGTCAAAATTATAATACCCCTGGTGTGGCATTTTTAGGTAAAGCTTTTTCTTACATCCGAGATCAACTTGGGCTTGATGAAAACGCTTTTTTACAAGAAATGGTAGAAGGTATTTTAGGATGTAATTATCCTGTACCTGATAGAATGCTTCACTTTAGTGAAGATATTGTTAAAGCCTATGTGTTACAGCAAATGGGGGCCCAATATCTAGATCGTGATAATATCGATTTATTTGCCGTTGAGGGTGGTACAGCCGCCATGGCTTATATTTTTAACTCCATGAAAGAAAACGGATTAATTCAAAAAGGTGATAAAATTGCTATTGGTGCGCCTATATTCACACCTTATCTTGAAATTCCAGAACTTAATGATTATCAATTAGTTGAGGTATTAATTAATTCTGATCCTAATTCAAATTGGCAATATCCTGAGCCAGAATTGCGTAAATTAGAAGATCCAGCAATTAAAGCCTTTTTTGTTGTTAATCCATCTAATCCACCATCAGTTAAAATTGATGATAAAAGCTTAAAAATTATCGCTGATATTGTTAAAAAACGCCCTGAATTGATTATTTTGACTGATGACGTTTATGGTACATTTGCCGATGATTTCCAATCTTTATTTGCCATTTGTCCTAAAAATACCATTTTAGTTTATTCATTTTCTAAATACTTTGGTGCGACAGGTTGGCGATTAGGTGTTATAGCAACGGCTAATGATAATGTGATAGATAAAACCATTAAAGCATTACCAAGCAAAACTAAACAGATCTTAAATAAACGCTATAGCTCAATAACAACTGATCCGGAAAATCTTAAATTTATCGATCGCTTAGTGGCTGATAGCCGCGCTGTAGCATTAAACCACACTGCCGGCCTTTCAACACCACAACAAGTACAAATGGTCTTATTTGCATTGTGTGAAATGATGGATAGTGATCAAAGCTATAAAAACGCATTAAAATCACTTATTCGTCGCCGTGCAGCATCGCTTTACCAACATTTGGGGCTTAAACATACAACTGATGAAAACAGTGTTGATTATTATACACTTGTTGATCTTGAGCATATTTGCCGAGAATTATATGACGATAAATTTGCTCAATGGATATTAAAAAATAAAAATCCGACTGAGATGTTATTTAGAATAGCAGACGAAGCGGGGGTCGTTCTATTACCAGGTAAAGGATTTGCTGTACAACATCCTTCTGCTCGAGCATCGTTAGCTAACTTAAATGAATATCAATATGCAGCGATTGGCTTATCAATGCGTAAATTGGCTGAAGAGTATTATGATGAGTATAAGGGCAAATCAGATAAAAAATAGTTAATTATTTAGATTTGTTCATCTAACTATTAATCAAACCCTAGTTTATCTAGGGTTTTTTTATTGAGTTAGCAAGTTAATTTTTCAATGTATTACGAGGTGTTCCATCTGTTTTCAGCTTAGTTTGCTTTTGTAATGCAGTAAACTTTTGATCTGTCACTTCCACAACACATTATGCGACTAGAGTCTCATTTTTTACATGGGCAATGGATACTCTTAAATAATTGCCAAAATTGGTTTTTAATAAACTTTCATAATAAAAAACCACGCACTGATCATAAGGTCATTGATTATCATTTTCATACTGTTCAGCAATCATTTTCCTTAGCTCTGATGAGCCAAAAGCAGGTTCATATTCTACTTTTGCCTGACCTGTTTTTGAACAAGCTCTATCTTTATAGTTGCTAGATTTTAATCCTTACTAAGTATGAAGTTATTACCCTTTTCTAGTCAATGAGAAATAATAACACATTGAATAAAAATAATAATACAAGGAAGGTACGCGTTTATTTGTAGGGCTTTCAGCCTGAATTATCACCATCCTAGCGGGCAGTTCAATACTGTCAAGTTAACTATTTTTTTATAGTAATCTTAATACAGATAATCTATCAATAACACATCTTTGATTATTTGCTACTACTTGCGATTATATTGGTAGATTTAGTATGTAAAAAAGTGAAAAATGAAGAAGTAATTGGCGCTTTAAGATAATAATAATTAATGTGAAACGATATGCTAAATTTTAATATATTTATTTTAAAACAAGTTTAAAGAAGATAGCGAAAGCGCAGGAAAAAATAAAAACATCCAGTTAATTCCAAGTAATTGATTTCATATAATTTATTCATTACTCACCTCATATATATAACTGTGTTCTACCTTTTAAAAGTGGACTATATTGGATTGCTATGGACTAAAATAATATGGTGTTCAATCAAAGTCAAACCGAAGTTCTGAGTGATGATCATCAAATTTAGCTTTATGAAAAAAGTTAATTTGACGGTGCCAACCAAAGAATTACAAAACACTCTGGTTCAAAATTATCTATCTCTCATGTGCTTTGGTGAAAAACCGAACCGCTTACGGAAATAAATTGCAAATCTAGATCCTGAATCATATCCAACTTCTTGTGCGATTTGTGTAATATTTAAATGAGTGGTTTGTAGTAGCTTTAATCCATAACTCATTCTTGCCTCAAACAGTATATTAGACAAACTTGTTCCTTCATCAGATAGGCGTCGCCTTAATGTTGACTCACTCATGGCAAAATGTTTTGCAATTGCTTTTGATTGCCATTTTTTTGTAGGTGCACCTAAAATTAATCGTTCCAGCTTCTGCTTAAGACCTTCATTTACTGAGATAGGAAAATTAATATTTACTATTTCTAAGCATCGTAATAATTGTATAAATTGATGTAAAAGCAAATCATAATTTGAGAGAGGATCTTGAATAATACTGATTGTATAATTTATTGATGCATTAAAAATATTGGGAACAGATCGCACGATTTTTATCTGATGGGTAAAGTCTGTTGACTGTGTGGTTTTTAAAGACTCATACTGTTTTAGTATTTCTTGTGGCCAAGTAAAACAGTCGGCCAAATAAATTTTATTTTGAATATTTTGATTAGTAATATCTAAAAGACTGTTAGCAGGAACAACTAATAATTCTCCTGCTAATATCTCATAAATTTCACCTTTATAGCTGATAACCTTTGATCCTTGAACTATACGAATTAACATTGGATCAACTATTCTCACCTGCGATAATTTATAATTACAACTTTGTGAAACTCGTGAGTACTGACCTAATGTAGTAAGTTGCTGTGATTTTTTTATTACCTGATTCAAAAAATATCCTATTAGCAATATTTTATTGCTGATAATTGTACATTATTGTCGCTTTACCTAATAGATTCGTATTTGCAATAAATCCTATTAATGCGGGGGATGTTGAATCACTAACATTAATATGTTCAATACTCAAAGCATAAATAGTAAAAATATAGCGATGACTTGTGCCTTTGGGTGGGCATGGCCCCCCATAATAAACATTACCAAAATCATTGCGCACAGCTTTGCTTCCTTTTGGTAATAGCAAGGTATTATTACCTGCATTTTTTACAATATAATTTACATTCGCAGGTATATTGGCGACTACCCAGTGCCACCAACCAGAGCCAGTTGGCGCATCTTGGTCATACATAGTAATGACGAAGCTTTTTGTACCTTGAGGTGGGTCGTTCCAACTAAGACTAGGTGAAATTTTCTCACCATTACAGCCAAATTCATTAGCAATATATTGACTAGTAAAACCATTCTTGGACAGATCACTACTTTGTATGCTAAAGCTTTGTGCGAAAGTATTAAAACTGACTAAATACAAAATAAAAATTATTATCTTTTTCACTTTATTTCTCTTATCATAAATTAGAGTGAAATTATTTTAGATAGAAAATAATAAAAATTCTGCACAAATTAGCTCAATTATAGTACAAATGTGCTTAGATAATAATTCTATTTAGAGTTTAGTGAAGTTTTTTAACACGATTTGGTGCTATCAATTTAACC
Source organism: Gilliamella sp. Nev6-6 (assembly GCF_001690605.1). Taxonomy (NCBI): domain Bacteria; kingdom Pseudomonadati; phylum Pseudomonadota; class Gammaproteobacteria; order Orbales; family Orbaceae; genus Gilliamella; species Gilliamella sp. Nev6-6. The sequence goes on from NZ_LZHP01000088.1 coordinate 92,794, forward strand.
CATCCCTTGTATGGATATTGTCAAATTAATTTTCTAACATGGGTTTGAATTAGAAGATAGCTATCAAATTACAATTTACCATTAAAAGTTAACTTGACAGTCCCTAACAAAATATTAAAACATGGTGTTTTATTTGATATGATTTTTTAGATATTGATTTTTTCTATGCCTTGAGAGAAGATGGCGGAAGCGCAGAGATTCGAACTCTGGGAGGGTCGCCCCTCGCCGGTTTTCAAGACCGGTGCTTTCAACCGCTCAGCCACACTTCCGCAATGGCTGTGAATATTAAAGTAGACTTGCTTATTTGTAAATAGCTATTTTAATATTTTTTATTGTTTGCTTTAAATTTAATCAAATTATATAGAAAACACACAATGATGGCGCTTTCTTTTTCAAAATTAGTGTTGGATTTTGATTAATTGAGTATAATAAAACGCAAATGAATTAGCGTATGTTAAAAATGTTAGAGCAAATAGAAACCGATGATAAAGGCTATTTAAAAAACTGGCAGGATTGGACTATTGATTTGGTTCCTGAACTGGCTGCTAATGAGTGTATTGAGTTAACTGATGCGCATTGGGAGGTTATCTTATTTGTCCGTGATTTTTACTTAGAATATAAAACATCACCAGCTATACGTGCGTTAGTTAAAGCGATGGAAAAGAAGTTCGGTGCACAAAAGGGTAATAGTCGCTATTTGTATAAGTTATTTCCTGATGGCCCAGCTAAACAAGCGACTAAACTTGCAGGCTTACCAAAGCCCGTTAAATGTATATAGATAAAGGATAACGTTACATTCATGATAAGATGGAAGCTCCCTTTATTACTATTAGTTGTGTTTGGTTATCTCCAATATTCTTTATGGTATGGCAAAAATAATGTGTACGATTATCGAGATAATGTAGAGATGTTAGCCAGTTTGCGGGCTGATAATGAGAAATTGAAGGCTCGTAATGAGCAAATGTTTGCTGAAATTAACGATCTACAACGTGGTTCTGAAGCGATAGAGGAGAGGGCTCGCAGTCATTTAGGTATGGTAAAAGCTAATGAATATTTTTATCGAATTATTATTGATTCAGATTCAAAAAAACGATAATGCATAACATGAATAATCTTAATAATATTATCGCTATTGTGCCAGCTGCAGGAATTGGCTGTCGCATGAATAGCCAAATCCCTAAACAGTATTTAAAAATCGATTCAAAAACAATCTTAGAGCACACACTAAATAAATTATTAACACACCCTCAAATAGCGAAAGTTATTGTTGTTATTAGCCCTGAGGATAACATCTTTAGCTCGCTCTCAATAGCTTCGCACGATAACATTAGTATCACTTTAGGCGGTAAAACTCGTGCTGATTCTGTGTTAGCTGGATTACAATTATTAAATGATAAGCAATGGGCATTAGTTCATGATGCCGCAAGACCTTGTGTGGATCATGATGACATATCTCGCTTGATAGAAACGGTGATTAATAAAAAGCAAGGTGGTATTTTGGCTATGCGTATTAGCGATACGATAAAACGAGCATGCCAAGATAATGACACTATTATTGATTACTCTGAAGATCGAACTTATTTATGGGGCGCAGCAACACCTCAATTATTCAATGCTGGTGAGTTAAAATCTTGCTTACAACATGCTTTAAATAACCATATCGCAATTACTGATGAAGCTTCAGCTATTGAGTATTGTGGGGGGCATCCTTTATTAATTGAATGTCGTCGAGACAATATAAAAATAACGCGTCCTGAAGATTTAGCGTTGGCTAATTTTTATTTAACTAAGCAAATTTTAAATAGGTAAAAATATGAGAATAGGTCATGGATTTGATGTCCATAAGTTTGGTGGTGAAGGTCCAATTACGCTTGCTGGTGTAAAAATTCCTTATCAATATGGACTTATTGCTCATTCTGATGGCGATGTTTTATTACATGCAATAACAGATGCGCTGATTGGTGCATTAGCATTAGGCGATATTGGTAAGCTATTTCCCGATACAGATCCAAAATATAAAGGCATAGATAGTCGGATCTTATTGAAAGATGTGTACAGTATTGTTCAAGTTAAAGGTTATGAATTAGTGAATTTAGATGCCACTATCATTGCGCAAGAACCCAAGATGAGACCGCATGTTGATCAAATGAGAGTTAATATAGCTGAAGATTTAAAAGTTCATTTTGAGCAAATTAGTGTAAAAGCAACAACAACCGAGCAGTTAGGCTTTACGGGACGTAAAGAGGGCATTGCTTGCCAAGCAGTAGTATTATTAGCTCGAAAAACTAAAACAGATTAAATTTAAAAGTAGGCAATACAAGTGTTAACACAACTTAATTATTTATATGGAAAACCGACAGCCACAGGGCAATATAAGCAACAATACGAAGATTTTGTCGTTACAGAACATCTTGGTTTTGAGTTGACTGGTGAGGGTGAGCATGTTTTAGTTTATTTGCAAAAACGTGATTGTAACACTATTTTTGTGGCTGAACAGTTAGCTAAATATGTTGGTATTTCAACTAAGTTAGTGAGTTATGCAGGATTAAAAGATCGTCAAGCGATAACAACGCAATGGTTTAGCTTACATATGCCAGGTCAACAAACGCCAGACTTCTCAGGATTTGATTTAGCAAATTGTCAGATATTAAAAGTTACCCGGCATAATAAAAAATTAAAAATAGGGGCGTTAAAAGGTAACTATTTTAAAATTATTTTAAGAGATTTAACCGCTCAATCTGAAATCGAATCTAAATTAGCATTGATCAAACAACATGGTGTGCCTAATTATTTTGGTGAGCAACGCTTTGGCCGTGGTGAAAATAATATTACCCAAGCTATAAACTGGGCAAAAGGGGCTATTACGGTTAAAGATAGAAAAAAAAGAAGTTTTTATCTCTCTGCAGCGAGAAGTGCTATTTTTAACGACATTGTGAGTAAACGAATTGGACAACAGCTTCATAAAACTGTTATTGATGGCGATATATTACAACTAGCACAACGCAGTAGTTGGTTTGTTGCACAAACAGATGAGCTAGCATTGTTACAAGCACGTTTAGAAAACGGTGAGATTAATGTTACAGCACCAATGATGGGGGATTCACCACTAGGTACACAATTTAAAGCGTTGGAGTTTGAACAAGAATGTTTAGAAAATTGGTCTGAATTTTATGATCTATTTAAAAAAGAGCGCGTTGAGACAGCAAGGCGCTCACTATTGTTACGAGCAGATCAACTCAATTGGCAATGGTTAGATTGTCATAGTCTTGAACTTGATTTTTATTTGCCATCAGGTTGTTATGCAACAAGTGTGATACGTGAATTAATAATAGAAAATGAGTAGCCAAAATGCAAAGCCCAAAAATGCAGTCCCTAATTAAATTTTTGCGTCAACAAGCAATAAAAGATGAGCGAGTTTTAGATGCTATCGCTTCAATTCCTCGAGAACATTTTGTTGATGAGGCGTTGTCCCATCAAGCTTATGATAATTGTCCCTTACCAATAGGTAATGGGCAAACTATTTCTCAGCCCTATATTGTAGCAAAGATGACCGAATTATTAAGGTTAGAGCCTCACTCAAAAGTGCTCGAAATTGGTACAGGATCGGGATATCAAACTGCGGTTTTGGCAAAATTAGTTGAACATGTTTGTTCGCTGGAACGTATCAAGAGTTTGCAATGGAATACTAAACGCCGTTTAAAACAACTTGATATTCATAATATTTCGACACGCCATGGTGATGGTTGGTTAGGTTGGCCAGAGCGAGGGCCATTTGACGGTATTATCGTTACTGCCGCCGCATCCGAAGTACCACAATGTTTATTAGAACAATTAGCAGATAAAGGCCGGCTAGTTATTCCGGTTGGTGAAAATAAACAGACTCTCCAATTAATTGAGCGTGATGGACATAATTTTATCGTGAAAGATATGGGTGAGGTAATATTTGTTCCTTTAGTTAAAGGCGATATAGAATAATGGGTCTGCATTTCAAATAGAAAATAAAATATTTATTTTCTATTTGAAATGCACTTGGTTCTAAAATATTTTGACAATATCTTGTTTCTGCTTAGAACGTTCCCATTCACAGATTCCATAAATAGCATTAAACAAGTAAATTAAGTATTGTGTTGCAATAACGATATTGTCGGTATAGATATTTAAACCAATTACCAGTACATTTAATATAACCCATAAATACCAGTTAAACGCATAGCGCATCATCAATAATAATTGAGCAACAATACCTAGACCAAATATAAAACAGTTAGTTATTAGTTGGTAGGTTGTATTAGTTGCACCAATTTTATCCGTTAAATAAATATTAATAAAAGCGGCAATAATAAGAAATATGATTGTATATAAAAATGTGGTTTCATTGAGTGAGCGAACTTTAACGTTTTTATTATTATCAAGGTTCTTTTTCCAAGTGAATAAACCATAGATGTGTGAACAAAAATAGTAGACTGGCGGTAGTCCTGCACCAATATTGCCGCCAAGAACATTAGCACAACATTCTGCAACTACGGCAAACATACCTAATACATTCCCCATGTTTTTACGTTTTGCTAATAAGATAACACATAGCAGACCGCAAAAAGCGCCTATGTAAGAAGTAGCATAGCGTAAATCAAATTCAGTAAATGGGTCAGTGTATAAGAATGCTAGTGTTACACATAATATACAAAAAAATGGATAGAATTTACTGCGTCCAATTAAAATGGCAAGATTGCTTAATTTATTCATAATTCATTACTCTTCATCATTAATAAGTTGATTAACTAGTTCAATGCAACGTAAATAACGTTCTTCGTAATCGGGCGATTCTATTTCTATATATTTGATATTATTTTTTTCTAATAACGTTATTAATAGTTTTTGAAAATCTTTACGTTGTTTTGGACTGCCTAAATGACGTAAACCGTCAGCCACCCATGGCGTGTTATTGCCAAGTAAAATCACTAAATCAAAACGATAGTTATTGATCATAGCTTGTAAAAATGGATGTTCTTTACCTTCATATTTTTTACAAAAAGCTTGAGTTGTCACAAAATCGGTATCAATAAATGAAATTTTATTGGCATGTTTTATGGCAAAATCGATATATTGTGCATGCCCTAATGCGATTTTATCGTAGTCAGCATACTGTAATGCGCGTTCGTCCCCGCCAAGTTGAGAAAATACATAATCCCGACCATATTCCCATGCACTGGTTGTGTTAAATACGTTTGCTAGTTTATTCACTAAAGTCGATTTACCACTAGATTCACCTCCTAAAATGGCAACGGTTCTAACAAAAAATGGTCTAACTTCGGTTGGTATGTATTGCCAGTTTTTTAGCGGTGCTTGACGGATTTGAGTACCACTTATTTGCATAAATTGTCGTTTTGGATCAATTAAGACGGTTTCTAGATCAAACAAATCTTTATACATAGCAACATCTTGTGGTTCGCTTGAATACACAAGATCAGGGTTAATTCCTTTGGTTTTAAATAATTTTTTTACCCGCTCACTCCATTCATGCCAACCATTAGGATAAGCTGGAATACCGTCTTCTTCGAGTAATTCAATGTGGATATTTTTTTGATATTTAAAAGTTTGCAGTAACCAGCGAATACGATCGTTAATTGTTGGTTGGCGGGACATAGCACTTTGTTCAAATAGTGTCATATCACGAGTTGTATCAGAACAAAGTACGACATAGAGTTCATCCACTTGGCTGATTGCGCGCTGAATGAGATAGATATGTCCTGTATGTAAAGGATAAAACTTACCAAAAATAACCCCCACTTTTTTGTTTTGGGTTGATTCTTCAATTTGTAAATATTGATGAAGTGATTGTAATTTTTGTGCACTTGGATTTTTAATTTTATTATTAATTAGCTGGCTTAGGTAGCCTTTAGTCATGTGGCAGGCATCGGCAACTGTTTGTAATGATATGTTTTTTCGCTTTATTACTGTTTTTAAATAACTGAAGTCACACATAAGATCTCCTTATATTTTGTTTTTTATCTTAAACACAATATAAATCAATTCTGCACTTTGTTCAATATATTAAACAAAAATAATTTATTTTGATATAGGTTATTGGCAATTTATAACAATTAAATTAAAAAGAATAAATACTCTTTTGAGTATTAATAATTGTGCTATAACTTAATTAACTGATAACATGAGATATTAAAATAGGTGAAATTAATTTTTTATAAAAGAGAAAAATGAAAATGAAAATTCAACAAATTGCTTTTTTAATCGCATTCGCTTCTGGTAGCGTTTTTGCCAGCAATAATGTAACACTCAATAAAGTAACCCTGTTTTTGCAAGGAGCTGAATTGCAAGGGCAGTCAACGGTGTCGTTAGCTAAAGGTGAAAGCTAAATTGCATTAACTGGAATTGCTGATGGTGTTAGAGCTAATTCAATTAATGTGGGATTTGGTAAAAATGCTAATGTAAAAGTACTCTCAACGTCATTAAATGAAGATTATTCTAACAATGATAAACAAAATGACGAAATTAAGCCTTTACTTGAAGAGTTACAGCAATTACATGAAAAACGTGATACGGCTGATATTCAATTAAAAGCCATATCTGAACAAGTTGCTCTTTTACAAGGAAATCGTTTAGATTTATTAGTAAAAAGTGACAATGATAGTTTAAGTGGAATGAAAAATACCTTAGATTTCATTAAAACCAATTTAATCGCAACACTAAATGAACAAAATAAACGTCAAAAAGAAGTCGATCAGATAGATGTCCAAATAAGGCAATGTCAAGATAAAATTGATAAGCGCAAAGCATTAACAAACAGTCCTAACAGTGCAATTATCGTTAAGGTTTATTCTGACAAAGATATGACATTACCAGTTACTTTATCTTATGTCACCAATAAAGCTGGTTGGGTTCCAGTTTATGATGTGCGTGTTGCTGATATCAACTCCCCGTTACAATTAACTTATAAAGCAGATATTTATCAAAATAGTGGCTTGAATTGGCAGAATATCGATTTTAGTTTATCGACTTCTAATCCAAGTGACGGAATAACGGCGCCTGATTTATTGCCTTGGCATATTGATATCTATTCTGAAAAAGGTGGCTTCTTTTTTTCTAAACATGATGATATAAGTGCAAAAGTATCAAGATCCGTTCGCCCTGATGATAATGCATTAACCAATACTTTAGGCATTAACACGCGCTTTGAGGTTAAATTGCCCTATACCATTAAATCGAATACCCAAAGTAATATCCTTACGTTACAGAACAAAGAAGTTGAAGCAAAATATCATTACATTGCCATTCCTAAATTAGATAGTAGCGTGTACTTACAAGCACAAATTACTGATTGGGATAAATTAGACCTTTTGCCTGGAAAATCGACAGTATTTTTTGATGGCAATTATATTGGTGAGAGTTTTATTACTACTAAAGATTTAAAAGAAACATTGGATATCTCTTTAGGAAAAGATAAAAACATTTTTATATCGCGTAATCGTAATATTAATGAAACATCAAAACCTTCGTTATTTGGTAATGATATTTCACAAAAATATGCTTATACCATTGATGTAAAAAATGCCAAATCGCTACCAATTGATATTATTGTTTATGATCAGCTACCGAATATTATAAACAAGACAGTAGTGCTTGATGATGCTAAATATGATGATGCAAATTATGATAAAAAGACTGGCACATTAATGTGGCAATTTAAATTAAATCCAAACGAAAATAAAAATCTTAATTTAAGCTTTAAACTTACTTATCCAAAAGATAAAGTTAGCGATATAATTGGATTGTAGATAAGTTAATAATAGACGTAAAATATGTTAAATCAGTGGCTCAGCCAATTTAAACAAGACAGCCAAATTAGTTTGCTGGATATTCATTTGGCATATTTTCTAACCAATAAAGCGAAGCTAAATGATGATATTACGGCTAAACGTTTTAGTTTTTTGGTGCTATCGTTAAGTAAAGAGGTAAGATCTGGTCATGTTTGTCTGGATCTTACTTACTTAACTCAATCTACTATTGAGCCGCAACTTTGGTTAGATTTAGGATCACCGAGCGAGCATGATTGGAAACTCACACTAGAACAAGCAGGTAATCATCAGGTTGTGAGCGATGGAGCAAGTTTATCTCCGCTTATCTTTATTGAAAATAAACTCTATTTTCAACGTATGTGGTTGGATGAAAAAAATGTCGCTCAATATTTTAATCACACAACGCTGGATAAAGAGTTAAGCGGTGATGCTGATTTAAGCGCGATACTTAATCAGCTTTTTGTCTACAATGAATCTGAAATTGATTGGCAAAAAGTAGCCGTCGCTTTGGCATTAACACGTAAAGTTGCTATTATTTCGGGGGGACCTGGTACTGGCAAAACAACCACTGTTGCCAAAATTTTAGCCGCAATTATGCAAACCAACCCAAAAGCTCGCTTGATTACCGCAGCGCCAACGGGTAAAGCCGCATCAAGGCTAACCGAATCATTGAGCCGAGCAATAGAACAACTCTCTGTGACAGCACTAAATATAAAAGCTGAAGCGATCACTTTACACCGCTTATTAGGTGCAAAAGCAGATAATCGTTCATTCAAGCATGATAAGAACAACCGATTGCATGTCGATGTATTAGTGATTGATGAAGCGTCAATGGTGGACTTAAATATGATGGCAAGGGTTATTGAGGCACTACCAAATGCTGCTCGTTTAATTTTATTAGGCGATAAAGATCAATTATCATCAGTTGAAGCAGGTGCCGTATTTGGTGACCTTTGTACTTTTATTACACATGGTTATAGTGAGCCACGAGCCAAAGAACTTAGCCAATTAACTGGCTATATTGTACCGGCTTGCAAGCAAACAGTTGCAATCACTGACAGTATTTGCTTATTACAAAAGAGTTATCGCTTCAATGAATCATCTGGTATTGGGTTATTGGCTAATGCAGTAAAAGAGGGACGTTCAACGGTTGTTAAGAAATTACTATTTGATGAGTCGTTAAGTGATATCCAATATCACGCACTTTCATCTCAGCAAGCTTATCATGATGTTTTACAAGATAGTATTAATCATTATCAACATTATTTAAATATGATTAAGCAAAGCGGAACGCATGATATTGCGGCAGTTTTAGCTAAATTCGCCGAATATCGTTTACTTTGTGCCGTAAGAGAAGGTCATTTTGGTGTAGAAGGTTTAAACAAACAAATTGAGTTATTATTAGCTAAAAGTAAATTGATTCATTTAAAAAATAAAGAAACATGGTATGTTGGCAGACCAATTATGATTTTACGTAATAGTGCTTCATTAGGGCTGTATAATGGCGATATTGGCATTACATTAATGGCAGAAAATGATAGCTCAAAGTTACGAGTGTATTTTCCTTTCGCAGATGGTTCAATTAAAGGGTTTTCACCATTTCGATTACCTGAACATGAGACTGCTTATGCCATGACCATCCATAAATCGCAAGGATCAGAGTTTGATTATGTTAATGTGATTCTGCCAATTGATTATTCGCCGTTGCTCAATCGTTCTTTGCTTTATACCGCAATTACCCGTGCTAAAAAAACCGTTGCAATTTATGCAGTTGAATCAATTTTAATACAAGCGATTAAATCACAGACACAAAGGCATAGTGGTTTAGTGGATTTATTACAAAATAACTCATAAGTTTGAGTATTTTAAGCACTGTTAAATGAATTGTTATTTATCGGGTTTGTTGGTAAAAGTTTCGGGTGGAGTAATAAAACAGGGCAATAAGCCCTGTAATAATTGAATTAATGGATAATTTTAGCTAAAAAGTCTTTAGCACGATCTGATTGTGGATTAGTAAAGAACTGTTCTTTTGAGGTATCTTCAATAATTTCGCCGGCATCCATAAAGATAACTCGGTGCGCCACTTTACGGGCAAAGCCCATTTCATGAGTAACGACCATCATGGTCATACCTTCATAAGCGAGCTCAACCATAACATCTAATACTTCGTTTACCATTTCGGGATCTAGTGCTGAGGTTGGTTCGTCAAACAGCATCACAATCGGATCCATACATAACGCGCGAGCAATAGCCACGCGTTGCTGTTGACCACCAGAAAGCTGAGCAGGGTATTTATTGGCATGAGCCAGTAACCCAACACGTTCTAGAAGGTTAAGTGCTTTTTCTTGAGCTTCTTCATCTGTTCGACCTAACACTTTAATTTGTGCAAGTGTTAGATTTTTTAAAATAGTTAAGTGTGGGAATAACTCAAAATGTTGAAACACCATGCCTACTTTAGAACGTAATTTGGCTAAATTGGTTGATTTGCTAGTTATTTCTGTCCCATTAATAATAATTTTACCCTGTTGAATAGGCTCTAAAGCGTTTACGGTTTTTATTAAGGTTGATTTTCCTGAACCCGAAGGACCACAAACAACCACAACCTCGCCTTTACCGACTCTTGTTGTGCAGTTTTTTAATACCTGAAATTGTCCATACCATTTTGATATATTTTCTAAGGAGATCATCGATTTATCCCTTTTTTGTAATAATTAACTAAACGTGAAGCAGTAAAACAAATTATAAAATAACTTGCTGCTGCAAAAATAATCATTGAATACTTAACCGTACCACCTTGTACATTACCGATTTGTGTCACACTTGCTCCAAATAGGTCTATTAAGCTCATTACATACACCAAAGAAGTATCTTGGAATAAGATAATACCTTGAGTTAATAATAGTGGCACCATCGATCTAAAAGCTTGCGGTAAAATAATTAAACGCATGGCTTGGCCTTTAGTCATACCCAAAGCGTAAGCTGCATGATATTGGCCTTTAGCAACAGCATTAATACCTGCACGAATAATTTCAGAATAATAAGCAGCTTCAAAAAGTGCAAAAGCAATCATTGCAGAAATAATTCGTACGTCAGCATAAGGAGGAAGATTAAATACATATTTAATAACCTGTGGCAATGCTAAATAGAACCATAACAATACTAATAATAGCGGGATAGAACGGAATAGGTTGACATAGCATTTAGCAAAAATATTAAATAATTTATTATTTGATAAACGCATTAATGCCAGTACTGTCCCCCAAACAATACCAAAAATCACCGCAGTAAAAGTAATTTTCGTTGTTAACCATAGCCCACTTAGTAATAAGTGGTAGTTGTTTAACATGAGTGAGGGGATATTGGCAATCCAATTAAATAACTGCATTTTATCCTCCATGATTCATATTAGGTAAACGCGTGTGTTTTTCAACAATTCGCATAATAGTCAATACAGCATAGTTAATTAACATAAATGCAATAGTGACTCCACATAATATTTCCACAATACTATTGGTTGACTCATTAATACGATCGATTTGACCGATTAAATCAATTAACCCAATAGTTGAAGCAACCGATGAATTTTTAATAATATTGGTCATTTCTGATGTTAAAGGTGGAATAATACGTCGGTAAGCATTTGGCAATAAAACATGCATATAAGCTTGTTGATTGGTTAATCCAAGTGCAATGGCGGCATATCGTTGACCTTTAGGTAAGGTTTGAATACCCGTTCTTACTTGCTCAGCAATACGCGCAGATGTAAATAACCCCAAAGCAATTGCAGCTGTGATAAAAGAGCTAACATTAGGCGATAAACCAGAAATAAACCATGTTTTTAAACTCCCAGTTAAGATTTCCGGAAATAACATGTACCATAAAAACATTTGTACGAGTAGCGGAATATTACGAAATAGCTGAATATAGCCTGCTGCAAAGTTATTTAGAAACCGATTTTCTAAGGTTCTACATATTCCCACAAGCGATCCTAGTATAAATGCGATGATCCATGCAGCCGCAGCTAATGAAACTGTCACAAAAATACCATTTAACAGCCAATTTAGGTAAATTCCATCACCGTAAGGTGTTGGTTCAAAAAACAAAGCCCAGTTAAATTTTTCAAAGAATTGAATTATCTCAGACTTAAATATTTCATAAGAATTCATAATATACTTTATACATAAAATTAGGTTATGTACTAAATGTTAAAAACATTATGTTAAAAACATTTAGTACATTGGATTAGAAAGATAAGAAAAGTATTAATCTAATGCTTTATCGTTAGGATTGGCAAAAAGCTCAACCATTTTGGGTGAAATTTCAAGATCCATATTTGCGCCTTTTGGCGGAACAGGTTGAGTAAACCATTTATTATAGGATTCTAGTGCTTTTCCTGATTTTTGCGCATCAGCAATTGTCTTATCCATTAATTGCTTAAATTGTGTATCGCCTTTTCTTAGCATACAGCCGTAAGCTTCATAAGAAAGTGGTTCGCCCACAATTTTCCATTCAGCGGGATTAATTGCGCGTGAGCGTTCACCTGCAAGTAGTGCGTCATCCATCAAAAATGCAGCAGCACGACCTGTTTCTAATGCATTAAACGCATCACCATGATCTTTTGGCGTAATGATACGAATACCTAAATTATTTTTATTGTTGATTTGGTTTAAACGAATTTCAGACGTTGTACCTGCCGTAGTGACCACATTTTTGCCTTTTAAATCCTCAATACTATTGATATTGCTATCAGCTTTTACTAAGAATCGAGTACCAACAATAAAAATGCTGTCTGAAAAACCAACCGTTTTTTGGCGTTCAACATTATTAGTTGTCGAGCCACACTCAAAATCGTAAGTGTAGTTATTGAGTAATTGAATACGAGTCTTAGAAGTCACTGGTAAGTATTTCACTTTAAGATCAGGCATGTTTAATTCTTTTTTAACCGCATCAACGATTAAATTAGAATAATCTTGTGAATAACCAATAACTTCTTGTTTTTCACCATAATAGGAAAATGGAATTGAAGATTCACGATGACCAACAACAATAACGCCACTATCTTTAATTTTGGCTAATGTACCACTAAGTTCCTCTGCAATAGCTGAACTAGTCATTAGGCCTAACATTGCAAATGATAACACTAGTTTGGTTAATTTTGTCTTTCTGTTCATACTCATCTCCTACTGTTTAGTTTGTATCATATTAAATAATTTTAATATTTTTACAAAGGGGGTATATTATAACTTATTTTTTATCATAAAAGTACTTTTTACTGTTTATTTGTTTATCATTGAAACTAGGTGCAATCAATAATTCGCATAATATTATGGCTACGAATTACACCAATACTTATTTAAATCCAATTATATAATAAGCAATAATTATGCCAGTATTGTAAATTATGAACGTCGTTTTATAAAAAGTGAGATAAACATTAATATCATAATTACAAAATAGGGTAGAGTGCCCCATTTTGCATAAGGTGTTAAACCTATTGTGGGCGATACAGATGCTGATAAAACACCTGTTTCAAATTGTGGTAATTGTTTAACGATATTACCATGCTCATCAATAATTGCAGTAATTCCCGTATTGGTACTGCGAATTAAAGGTCTGCCAAATTCCAGCGCCCTAGCTTGTGCCATCTGTAAATGTTGTTTAGGACCAATGCTATCGCCAAACCAAGCATCATTTGAAACAGTAAGTAAAAAATCGGTATCAGAGGCAAAGTTTTGATGGATTAAATTCGATAAAATCACTTCATAACAAATAGCGGGTGTAAATTTAAAGCCTTTTATGTGTAATTGAGGTTGTGTTGTTTCGCCAGGTTTCATTGATGACATTGGAATATCGAGAATGGCGGCAATCGGTTCAAGTATTGACTCTAGCGGTGTAAACTCACCAAAGGGTACCAAATGATGTTTTCTATAACGATTGGTTGTTGGGTATTGATAAGGTTCTTTTTCACCAAGCACTAACAGGGTATTATAGATATCTCCATTGGATTGATATCCTTCTTCACCAAAACGATAATCAAGAATGCCCACGGCAATTTCAGCATCATGAGCTCTAGCTTGGTTATCTAAATATTGCAAAAAAGTTTGCTGATTGATTTCGTAATCGGTGATACTGGCTTCTGACCAGATGATAATTTCATTTTTATTTAGATTGTCTAAGGTAAGTTTAGTATAGGTTTGTAACGTGTTATTGAGCTGTTCTTTTGTCCAGCGGATTGACTGCGAAATATTTCCTTGAATTAACGCAAAATGAGCCGAGCGCGTTTTGTCTACAGTAGTCCAATTAATATTGCTGAATGAAATTGGTGCAATAAAGAGCGTAAACAGTGCGATAATCGCACCAATTGCGTGCTTTCGGGATGTTTTGATGGTTATTGACTTAATACTATAAATAAATAACCCACACAAAATAGTAAGCAATAAAGTAACACAATCTATTCCCCCTATAGGGAAATAGGCTCGCAGTGGGCTATCAAGTTGACTATAACCGAGCTGTAACCAAGCAAATCCAGTCAATATATAACCACGTAAAAACTCAGTTATTTGCCAAAGCATTGGTGCTGCAAGTACTAGTTGATTAAATGAAAATTGTCCAGCAAAACGATTTACCATTCTTAATAGAAGAGCAAAAAGCATAGGATAAAGCGATAAATACAGGATTAAAAAGCCTAAAATAATAATGGCAACGGGTAGAGGTAATTCTCCATATTGTTTTATGCTGATATAAACCCAATGCACGCCAGATGTAAAATAGCCGATACCCCAAGTTAATCCCAATAGCATGGCTTGTTTTTTAGATTTATCAGCAATAAGCCATAAAAAACCCGCAAACGAGACAAAAGCTAACGGCCAAATATGAAAAGGTGCATAACTAAAAACGGCTATTGCACCAAGAAATATACTTAATAATATCTGTTTAAGCATTTTCAGGTAACTCTAAATTGGGCACGGTTGCACCATCAGGAATGGTGACATGTAATTGAATGATTCGTCGTCTGTCTGCAATGGCGACTTTAAATTGATAACCATCAATGGTAATGCTTTCACCACGTAAAGGTAATCGACCAAAATGTTGCATGATCAGCCCTCCAATGGTGTCCATTTCTTCATCACTAAAATGAGTTGCAAAAATATCATTAAAATCTTCAACGGGAGTTAGTGCTCGCACTGTGTAGACTGAGGCCGTTAAACGGCGAATATCACGATCTTCAACCTCATCATATTCATCTTCAATATCGCCTACGATAAGCTCTAAAATATCTTCAATTGTCACAAGGCCAGAAACACCGCCAAACTCATCTATTGCCATCGCCATATGATAGCGTTGCATCCGAAATTCTTTTAACATATGATCAACGCGTTTGCTTTCCGGAACAACAACGGTTGGTCTAAGAATTTTTTTGAGATCAAAATTATCAATACCTTGGCGAATAAAAATCAAAAGATCTTTAGCTAATAAAATGCCTTCTATGTGATCTCTATCTTCACTAATAACAGGATAACGGGAGTGCCCATGTTCAGAAATAATATCTAAACATTCATCGAGGGTATAATTGTCTTTAATTGTGATAATTTGTGAACGGGGTATCATAATATCACGAATGCGCTGTTCGGCTATATCCATAACACCTTCAATCATATCGAGCGTATCGGGATCGATAAGTTCGTTTTCTTCCGCTTCACGAATCACTTCAATCAGTTCTTCTTTATCTTTGGGCTCCGAATTAAACAACTGACTTAACCATAATGTAAACCCTTTTTTAGGTCTCCGGTGATTATCATCACTCATTTGCTCTTTTCCTTTCTTGCTTTGTTATTAATGTTGCTTATTTTATATTTGTGTTTAACTCATTCAATTGCTATTGAGTTAAACGGTTAATTGTGTGCTTTTATTCGTCAATAGGCTGATAAGGATCTTTAAATCCTAGCTGCTGCATGATATCAATTTCGATATTTTCCATTTCTTCGGCTTCTTCGTCAAGAATATGATCATAACCCAGCAAATGTAAACAACCATGCACAATCATATGCGCCCAGTGTGAGGTTAGTGATTTATGTTGTTGTACAGCTTCAGTTTCCACAACTTGCTTACAAATAATGAGGTCGCCCAATAAAGGAACCTCAATCTCAACAGGAGATTCAAACGGAAAAGATAAAACATTAGTTGGTTTATCTTTATGGCGATAAGTATAATTTAACTGCTGGCTTTCTTGTTCATCAACAATACGGATAGTCAGCTCGGCGTTATCCATAAACTGAGGTAAAATAACGTCTAACCATTGCAAAATTTGTGCTTCGCTGGGTAAATTCTGTTGCTCTTTTGTAGCAATTTGTAAATCTAAAATAATGGCGCTCATCTTATTTTGTTGACCTTACGTTATTATTCACGGTGATAAGGATGATTAGCGGTTAAGCTCCAAGCTCGGTAGAGGCTTTCAGCCACAATAACACGCACTAAAGGGTGAGGAAGTGTCAAGGGCGACAGTGACCAACTCTGTTCTGCCGCTGCTTTGCAAGCTGGGGACAAGCCTTCTGGCCCACCAATTAATAAACTCACATCACGCCCATCGACTTTCCAGCGTTCTAACTGATCGGCTAAATGGTGCGTGGTATAAGGCTTACCTGGAATATCAAGCGTTACAATACGATTGCTTTTACCGCAAGCACCTAGCATTGCCTCGCCTTCTTTATCTAAAATTCGGACAATATCTGCATTTTTGGTGCGTTTGCCAGCGGGGATTTCAATAAGTTCTAAAGGCATATCTTTAGGGAATCGTGACTGATAATCACCAAAAGCAGTGGTAACCCAGTTTGGCATTTTATTGCCAACAGCAATAAGCTGTATTTTCACGTAATTAACTCCAAAGTTTCTCAAGTTCGTAAAGCTGGCGGCTTTCTTCTTGCATGATATGTACAATCACTGAATCCATATCAACTACAACCCAATCTGCATCACTTTTTCCTTCACTGCCTAATACCAAATGGCCTTGTTTTTTTGCTTCATCAAGCAAATGGTTGGCGATAGACGAAACATGACGGTTAGACGTCCCCGTACAAATAATCATATAATCAGTAATGCTTGATTTACCACGGACATCAAGGGTAACAATATCTTTACCTTTTAAATCATCAATTTTATCAATAATAAAATCTTGTAACGACTGTTGCAAAATAATCTCTCTTATTAAAAAATAAAGCGTCATTATAACATATATTATTAAAAATAACGGTGATGATAAAATTTGGCGAGAAATAGTTTGTCAAACAGTTTCAGATAATCTATGCATTTCAGTAAAAAGTTCGCAACCTAGTCTACACATAAAAACACTATTGTCTTCTCTACAAAAGC
>NZ_LZHP01000089.1:0-12094 GCF_001690605.1 Gilliamella sp. Nev6-6
CCCTCGGCTGTTTGCGTATGATAAGTTTTGCCATAATAAACGGTCATTGCTCCCGTTACGCCATTATCAGCCATTGACCATGTTAGATATGCACTTGGTATACATCCCACCACTGAGCTGCAACCTGGTGATAATGCGGCTGCTCCAAACCCATCGATAGCAGCAAACCCAATCTGAAGGACTCCTCCTGCTCGAGTGGTTATGCTGTATTCATTATCAATATTCTTTGTACCATCAAAAATACCATCAAAAAATGTATACTGAAATAACTTTTCATTTTTTTGATAAGGTATACCAAATATAGTTCTATTTTTTGTGTGTTCTTGAGCTGCAAGCGTTTCTCTATATGCTTGTAACTCGTCACTACTGCCTAACTTTTCTAGTTCTCGGAGTGCCGCTTTCTGCGGGTCATTATCAGCCAGTTCGGACGAACATTTAATTAGTGCACATGCTGCTGCAAGATAACGTAATTCTTCCTGCTTATCTCCTTTAGCCAATTTTCTAATTCGTTTATTCTCTCTACGCGTAGTTAAACGGTTATTCTCAACCGCATTCTTACTCGCAGCTATCGAAGCACCAACATCACCCACATCACCACCAACGCTGGCCGTGGCAAGGCCTGCTGCTAGTTGCGATAATGCGCTGATGTTTTGTTTTTCTGCTTCGGTGAGGTCTTTGATGTCTTTGCCATCATAAAGCTGTTTGATGATAACTTCTGCGGCAAGTTCGCCACTTACTGCGCCTGCACTACCCGCTAAGCCTGAGTTGCCTTGTAGTTCGGCTATAGTGCCCGCTAATATGGCATGAGCCGTTAAGCGGGCAACTTCGTTATCACCGGATTGTTTTTTGATTTGTTCTGCTAGCCATGGCGCACTAGCACCTGCAAGACCACCCGTGATGTCGCCAGTGATGATGCCGGTAATGATTGATGCGGCTGAATCTATGCCTTTGCTGACATCTCCACCCATGGTGCCAAGGTTGTTTTTTGCATTTTTTACCACTACATCGCTGACGGCATCATAATAATTTTGCTGGTAAAGCTCGTCGTAGCTTTTTGGGGTGTAGCTCGGGTCGAGTTGAGCTTTAAGCTCTTCTTCCTCTAGCCGTGTCTCGACTTAAGTCGTTGATATCTTGTTGTTGTTTGTCTTTGTTGCGGATGATGAGTTGACCTTGCTCTACCGCTGAGTGGGTGATGCTTGAGTCTTTTTCACTGTTTTGATATGCCGCTGGTGCACCTGCGCCACCCGTGCCGCCACTGACCGAGATATGGCTAACGTTGAATTCTGCTTTGTTTTTGATATCACTAAAGCTGATTGTGCCCGTATCAAGGCGGTTTTTGTTGGTGTCTTCGGCTTCCGAGGAGATGACTGCCCCTTTTAGGTCGGTGTTGTTGCCTACCTTGATGTCAAAGCCACCTTTGCCAGCAAAAATACCCGATTGGTCGGTGACACTTGCCCATTTGCTGTCCATTTTGGTGCTTGATAGTGAGCCGTTGGCACTAAAGCCACCAAAGCCAGCACTGCCACTTACTGAGGCGCTGATTTTTTCGTAATCATAGTCGTCCGTATCTTGCAGTGATTGGATGTTTAAGTTGTTACCCACATCCATGTTGACCGTGTTGCCTTTTAATTGGCCGCCTATGATGTTAGTGTCGTTGCCCGTTTTGATGGTGAGTTTGTTTTTCGCATCAATCACGCTTTCTGTCCAAGCACTGCCGTCCGCATTTTCTCGCTCTCGGCTAAAGTTGGCATTGCCTTTAAAGCGTAAGTTAAAAGATAATTACAACTAATTTTGTAAAAATAATTCAGGAGTCTATACCGTTTGTTTTATTGGCATTTAGTGACAGTATTAACTGTCACTTTTTACTGGTAAATATACAAAATTTGGGATCGGCTTATTTTTATTTCCAAATATTTTTTTTGTTATCTAAATATTGTTTCCAATTAAAATATAACCGTTTTTCATTTTCCTCTTGAGTGTGCTTAGTAGGGTCATAATCATTAGATACAGGCATATATCTAACGAAAGATTCTATCTCTTCAGGATAGCCAAAATTTTCATAAATTGTTTCAACTTCACCTAATGGATCTTTAATGTCATAACGAAAATTATATAATTGTAGTAACAAGACATATAACCATTTTTCGTTACTATAATCTTCTAAAGATCCAGCAATTTTTTCCAACAAATCACCTAACTCAAAAATAGTAGAAGAATTAACCATTGATAGTTCAAATGCATCTTGATTACTACTGCCATTAATAATCATATCATTTGCATAATTAATAACATCTTTCCAACCAATAATATGCTTTCGATATCCCCATAAAATATCTTTCCAATTTAGATGAATTGTATTTTTATTTAAATCAAAATTCATTATTATTTAACCTTTTGATTAGGTGTTCCATTTATTTTACCACCTGAAATAAATCGTTGATGTGTAATATTTTGAGTTTTAGGATCGATAATATATTCAAATATTCCACTTTTACCATTAAAAGAGCCTTCTGTTTGTAATAAAGTTCGCTTAATACCATCACCACCTGTTATTGTAAACACCTCCCCTTTTTTAAGTTGTTCTTTACTTACGAAACTTGCTGCTCTATGTAATGGATCTCCTTTTAAGCCACTGCCCGATCTATTATAGTCTATAATTTTATCGGCTACTTTAGATAATGTTTTTAATCGAGCTACCTTTTGAATAATTGCTGTAGAAGCACCAGTCATAACATAGCCGGAACCAACTTCTCCTATAATTTTACCCTCTAAATACCCCATCATTTCACCAGCTAGTGCTGGATCATTTTTTAATGCATAACCATAGAGCTCTAACCACTCAGTATACGAAATTTTAATTGCTTCATAAACTTTATCAGGATTGGTTATAGAATCATAAATACCAACAATAGTATCTATCGGATGTGTAGCCGCATCGGCTGTTTCTTCTAACGTATTTTTTATACCATCTATTGCACCTCCAGCTACAGCTTGTTTTTTTGCTAAAACATATTTCCAAGCTTTATCTTCATCGCCTTCAAATAATAATATTTTAGCTTGCTCAATCTCTTCTAAATCTCTTTCGGTTTCAGTTTTGAAAAAATTTATTATACTTGATGAGTTATTCTCAACCGCATTCTTACTCGCAGCTATCGAAGCACCGACATCACCCACATCACCACCAACGCTGGCCGTGGCAAGGCCTGCTGCTAGTTGCGATAATGCGCTGATATTTTGTTTTTCTGCTTCGGTGAGGTCTTTGATGTCTTTCTTTTTACCGTTATCATCTTTATAAAGGTTGCGGATAACTTCTGCGGCAAGTTCACCACTTACTGCGCCTGCGCCACCTGCTAAGCCTGAGTTGCCTTGTAGTTCGGCTATAGTGCCCGCTAATATGGCATGAGCCGTTAAGCGGGCAACTTCGTTATCACCGGATTGTTTTTTGATTTGTTCTGCTAGCCATGGCGCACTAGCACCTGCAAGACCACCCGTGATGTCGCCAGTGATGATGCCGGTAATGATTGATGCGGCTGAATCTATGCCTTTGCTGACATCTCCACCCATGGTGCCAAGGTTGTTTTTTGCATTTTTTACCACTGCATCGCTGACGGCATCATAATAATTTTGCTGGTAAAGCTCGTCGTAGCTTTTTGGGGTGTAGCTTGGGTCTTGTTGAGCTTTAAGCTTTTCTTTTTTTAGCTGATCTGTGGTTTTTTCTTTTAGGCCTTTTTTAATTTCTTCGTCGTTTTCTATTTTGTTTTGTGCCTGTATTTGGTCATATTTGCCCATTACGCTTTTCGTCTGTTGGGCTATGTCTTTGATAAGCTCTACCGTTTCGATTTTGTCGAGCTCTTTTTGTTTGTCAAATATCGGTTTTAGTGAGTTATTCGCATGCTCCGTATCTCGGCTTAAATCATTAATATCCTGTTGTTGTTTGTCTTTGTTGCGGATGATGAGTTGACCTTGCTCTACCGCTGAGTGGGTGATGCTTGAGTCTTTTTCACTGTTTTGATATGCCGCTGGTGCACCTGCGCCACCCGTGCCGCCACTGACCGAGATATGGCTAACATTAAATTCCGCTTTGTTTTTGATATCACTAAAGCTGATTGTGCCCGTATCAAGGCGGTTTTTGTTGGTGTCTTCGGCTTCCGAGGAGATGACCGCCCCTTTTAGGTCGGTGTTGTTGCCTACCTTGATGTCAAAGCCACCTTTGCCAGCAAAAATACCCGATTGGTCGGTGACACTTGCCCATTTGCTGTCGATGTCCGTACTTGATAATGAGCCGTTGGCACTAAAGCCACCAAAGCCAGCACTGCCACTTACTGAGGCGCTGATTTTTTCGTAATCATAGTCGTCCGTATCTTGCAGTGATTGGATGTTTAAGTTGTTACCCACATCCATGTTGACGGTGTTGCCTTTTAGTTGGCCGCCTATGATGTTGGTGTCGTTGCCCGTTTTGATGGTGAGTTTGTTTTTCGCATCAATCACGCTTTCTGTCCATGCACTGCCGTCCGCATTTTCTCGCTCTCGGCTGAAGTTGGCATTGCCTTTAAAGCGTAAGCCACTTTCATCACCACCAAATTGAAGCTGGATACCAACCCCTCCTCCATAGCTTTTTTCATCACGGTCACTGTGCTGGGTGTTGACCGCACCAATCACATTTAAATCCCGATTCGCCGTGATGTTGATATTGTTCCCTGCGTTGATTTCACTGCCTTTAAGAGTGATGTCTCCGCCTTGTTGGTTGGCGTCACCCGTGGCGATAATGTCGATGTCTCGCCCTGCCGAGATGCTACTGCTGATGACGTTGTGTTGCGCTTGGTTGACTTCTCGCTCTGTGCGCTGAGTGCCTACCATGGCACTAACACCAATTGAAGCTTGGCTTTGACCTTGTTGGTTTTTGAGCTGGCTATCTTCTAGCGCTTCGACCGCTGTTAAAGCCGATTTGATGGATTGTAGGGCAAGGAGTTTGTCATTGCCTTGTTTCTTGGCTCGCTCTACGGCTTTGGCCGCTTCATACATATCTGCGGCCGTGCCCGTTAAGGCCACCGTTAAACCTGATTTTTCGTAGCTGTACTCTTCTTTATACGTCGTTTTGGCATCTAATGCTTCGATGTTAACGTTTTCGCCTTGCAGTTTGATATCACGCTGCGCAATGACTTCGCTGCCTTTGATGTTCACGTCTTTACCCGCTCGGATATTAACACTGCCATCTGTGCTACCCACCACACTGCCCAAAAAGGCTTGTTCGTTATCGGTTTGTTTGAGGTTTTCTTTCTCTTTACCCACCGTAAAACCAATACCCCCACTGCCCATTAATCCCGATTTCTTGGTGACGGCTTTTTGCATGTGGTAGTAAGACTCTTCCGCCGCATCAATGGCAATATCTTTGCCTGCGTTAAGCGCGACATTATTGCTACCAATCACTTCACTGCCCGTGACCTTAAGGTTATTACCCGCATTGATGTTGACCCTATCACCATAAATGCCACTGCCTTTTTGCGTGATATTATCGACTTCAATATCTTCGGTAATCGAACCTTTGTTAAGTATCCCTTTGGTTTTGCTTTTGTGATGTTCCGTTAATTGCAAGCGCTCTTGCTCGCTACCAATATCAATATCATGCTCTGCCAATAAATTTAAGCGCTTATTGCTCGATATCTGCGCCGATTTTGCCAAGATATCATTGCTAGCAATCAAATTGAGGTCGCCATCGGTTAAGATTTCACTCCCTACCACGTTGTCTATATCCACTTTGTGTGAGTGGTTTTTATTCCATACCGATGCTTGATGGCTTTCTGTCTTTAATGTCGTTAAATGGATATCGTGTCCCGCTATCATGTTGGTTGTGCCATCTTCACCCCCATTGACCACTAAGGCTGCACCCAGATTGATATCATGACCCGCTTTTAAGTAGATATCCCCCGCTTTAACGTTGAGACTTGAAACTTGGTCTATTACCGTATTTTTGCTTTTACTTGCGCCGTAATGCGTTTCGGTAGTAGCCGTGGTGCTGTTTAAGTTGATGTCGTTATTGGCCTGTAAAGACGCCAATTTGTCTGCACGTAATTTGCCACGGCTGTTTATGCTGTCTTTGGCTTGAATGATGAGGGTTCCTGCATCAATCAGGCCTTGGTTATTGACGTTATCCCCTAATAGCGCAACCCGTTTTTTCCCTAATATCGCCCCCGAGGATTCAATGTCATTTTCCGCGATTACCGTGACACTTTTTCCTGATAATAAGCCCCCTTCCGCCGTCAGCTGTGGTCTATTGACCAGATAAACTTGGGGTACTAATACTGACACCGCTTGCCCATCAACCATGACCGTTTTGCTTTCTAACCAGACTATATCGCTGGTGAGTTGTTTCATTTGCGCTGCTGAAAGTGCTACACCTACAGCTAAGCCATATTTTTCCGCAAAAACACTGCCTGCATTCATTAATGCCTTATATTGTTCTAGGTCGCTGGTATAATCACCCACATATCGATGCCCCGTTAAGGCTATAATTTGCTCTCGAATCAGCTGCTGCTCATAATAACCGTCACCTAACCGTTTTTGGATATTGTTCGGATCGACCTTTAAGCGGTTGAGCATGTAATCAGAGCTTAACCATTTTTTTCGGTCCGTGAAACGGCTGTCAGTTTCCACTAAATAATGACTTTGTGGCGCTTTATTTATTATCGATAAGCTGTTTTGCGGTAAGGTCAAATTAGGCTCAACAAGGATAATTGAATCACCATAATGCTGACTATCTTCACTGGTCACTTTTTGATTAGCGTCAATAACTGGGGTATCAAGCGCTGGTGTGTCAACGTTATCAGGTTGATAAATAGGTTGCATAATCGGTAAATCATTGACCTGATGTTCCGGTAAAATGCTGATTTTACCCTTTTCCTCACCTTGGTTAATGATGTCTTTCAGTGAGTTATTAAGGTGTTTGTCGTTTTTGACCTCGGCCTTAATCGGATCAACAATAATATCTATACTAACATTCGCCTCTTTACGTGGTTGTAAATCAACTTGGCTTTTATCCTCTTTACTGTGCGCTTTTATTTTGGCATGCTCAAGATCGATGGTGGTGACCGATTGGTCGTTATAGTCGCTCCATTTTGCTCTTTTTTTATATACGGCTTTACCTTTCTTAGTCTCTTTCTCGCGGTAATGGTAAATTTTATTACCCATATCAGTGACCGTGTGCTGGCCTTTTAATGAGTGATTATTGAGTGTGCCAGTCTCAATATTTAAGGCATTACCCGCAATAATTTTACTGTTATCATTTTCTAAATGGTCGGATTGTATATGCAAATCTTGACCAGAGATGATTTCTGCTGGTGCAGTATTTTTGATTTTAGTTTCATAAATATGCCTTGTGTAATCATATTTGTAATACTTATAGGTGGAATTAAAAGCGCCATTATTGGAATGCAAAACAGGGTATCGATGCCGCTCTTTAGGGCTAGTACGAATACTTACTTCATCGGGTTTAAATCGCCGAGCATCTCCGGTTGGTGAATATTCAATAAGATGTTGACTATCGACTAAGACCTCTTCGGTTTCAATATGGTCATTGATGTTGTTAATTTGCTTGACTTTTAATGCCATATCGTCAGTCGCTTCAATCCGTGCTGAGTGATTGTTTAAGGTTTCACCCTCAATATACATATCCCCTAAGCTGAATATCAGCGCATGATTGGTATTATTTACTGTGTTGGCATCCAATAAAAGCGTGTCCCTTGCTGCAATAGTTGGCGCAAGCGGGCTGGTTAAAGAAAGCGCTCGGTTGTTCACCTGATGAGCTCGGATATCAATCCCATTCCCATATAAGCGCGCGCCGTCCAGATTGTCAAAACGCTGCGATGCGTTTAGGTGAACGTCACCACCATCAATCAGTCCTTTATTTTCCAATATTTGCCCATTGGTGTTGATTTCCTCTGATTCGATAATGCCTTTTTCTGTATTTTTTATTTCGTCACTGTTAAGGGTGATGGCTTGACCCGATGAGATTTTTCCGTCATTGGTAATTTGGCTGGCGTGGATTGAAATAGCATTATTTGCCAGTAAGCTGTTTTTGTTATCAAATGCATTAGTTAAATTAAGCGCAATATTATGTTCAGCAAGGAGTTCACCATCACCACTGAGTTGATTTGCGGTAATGGTAATATCATTGGCTAATAAACGAGCTTGACTATTAGCTATGTCACCCGCTTGAAGATGTAATAACGTTTTCGCTACAATATCGGCTTGTTGATTTTTAAGCGATTGGGTTTTTAACTCAATTTCCCCAGCATTCAATTTGGCTTGATGATTATTGATTGAATCCGCTTCAATCAAAATCCCCTTATTGGCCTCTGTTGTTGAGTATTTATTATCAATCGTGCCATGAGATTGTAATTGAATTTGTTGCATCGCAGTAAGCTTGGCATGATTATTGGTTAAATTATTCTCTGCATGTAGCCGAATATTACCCATGCTCAACAATTTCGCTTGTTGGTTATCAACGGTTTGCCCATCTAAGGTGATATCCCCTTTAGCTTGAATATCAGCAGACTGATTATTGATGTGATTCGCTTTGACCGTGAGGTTACTTTCTGCAACCCATTGTGCTTGGTGGTTATTGACCTCGTTGGCGGTTATTGCCAATTTCCCTTTACTGCTTAATTCAGAATCTTCATTATTTAAAGCATCTGCATGAATGATAATACCATCTCTCCCTGAGATTAGCATCGCATGTTGATTAGCTAGGTGGGCATTGACATCCATTTGCATACCTTGTTTGGCCTGTAAGGAGGCATGGCGATTGTCAAGGTTATTGGCATGAATCGAAATATATTTATCCGCTAACCCAAGGGCGTGCTGATTATTTATTTCGTTACTGTTTACGGTAATATTTTGTTTAGCCGATAAGGTGCTATCTTGGTTATTCGTTTTGTCGGCATCAATATGTATAGAGCCATTAGTAATTAACGTGGCGGATTGATTATTAAATTCGGTACTTTGGATGTCGATGCCTTTATCAGCATGAATATAGGCCGATTGATTGGCTAATTGTTTAGCGGTTAATGATAATTGGGCTCCCGATATTAAGGTTGCTTCGTTATTATTTAATTTATCGGCTTTGACGGCAATACCCTTATCGGCTTTGAATACAGATGAATGATTATCCATATCATCACTATCAATAATAATGGCATTTTGGCTAACCCATTTGACCGATGCGCTATTAAGCTTTTTGGCTTTTATGCGAATCTTATCGTCAGTTTTTAATATGGATGACTGACTATTAAGTTCATCTGCATTAAGCATAACTTCGTTACCGGCTGCCAATAAGTTATTTTGATTATTTATTTGCTTGGCAGCCATAGTGATTTTATTTTGTGTTCGAATATCAGCGTTTTGATTATCTAATTGCTCATCACCATTAAACCCAACATCGCCCGTCGCAACCATGGTGCTATGTTGATTATTAATCCTTTTTCCCTGCATAGTCAGGTCATGACCAGACTTGATTTTTGAACGTTGATTATCAATGCGCTGTGACTCAAGCTCCAGTTTGTCACCAGCAATGAGTGTCGCATCAGCATTGTCCAATTGGTCGGTAGCCGTTATAGATAAGGCTTTACCCGATTGCATGGCTAAATGACGATTATTAATCTTATTACCATCTATCTTTATCGATTGCTGGCTAATTATTTGTGCATGTTGGTTGTCAATATCGTGAGCCTGAATGTGAATAGCCGCTAATGCATTGACGAGGGTATTTTGGTTATTAACCTTGTTTGACAATAAGTCAATTGTTCCATAGCTCTGTAATTTGCTGTTATGATTATTTAAATACAGTGCGTTAAGGTAAATATTTTTATAGCTCGATATTGACGAATTTTGATTATTTATCGTTTGTGCATTTGCGGTAATATGACCTTCACTAATCCATTTCGCATTATTGTTGTCTAATTGTGAATTTGCTGTAACAGCTATGTCACCTTTAGCACTTAACGTTGCTGCATTTAATTTAACCGTGTTTGCTTCAAGGGTGGATTGTTTTTCACTCACGATTAACCCTTCAGTTGCATCAATGCCATCAAACGCTTTCAGGTTAATATCCCCTTTTGCTTTAACTTTTACTTTTTGTGCATCAATATGCGAACTTATCATATTGATATCATGATTACTGACCAATACCCCCTCATTAACCCATAGTTGCTCTGCGGTTATAGCAATGCGATCGCTTGCGCTGAGTTCGGCATGATAATTATTGATATTTTTACCTTGTAACGTTAAGGTCGAATTCGTTAGTAATAGTGCAGATTGATTGTCGAGCTCGGTTGCATAAATTGATAAATGACCATTGGATTTTAATTCTGCTGATTGGTTATTCACTTGCTGACCATCAATAGCCATATTATGCTGTGCAGTGAGCGTTGCGTGTTGATTAAAAAATTGCTTAGCTTTGATATTAATTGTGTCGTCTGAAATAAATGTCGAAGAATCATTATTAACTAGCTCACCGTGAATCGTGATAGTTCCTTTCGCACTTAAAGCCACTTTTTGGTTGTTAATTTGATTAGCATCAATTGTTAACGTGTCTTCTGTTAAGAATTTAGACTGTTGATTATCAAAAAGATGACTATCAATTGTTAAATATTTTTTGGATTGCAAGGTTGATTTGCGATTTTCCAATGTATTGGCTTTTATGTGCAAATAATCATGACTTACTAATAATGAGCCATTATTGGTGATATATTCCCCTTGAAGATTAATCGCGCCCTTCGCCAGCAAGGTACTATTATTGTTGTCAATAACTTGTTTGCCATTAAAATGAATTGCATTGCCGACATTGAGTTTTGTTTGTGCGTTATTTATTTTATTAGCATTCAATACCACATCTTTATCAGCCAGTATAATCGCTTGTTGGTTATCAATTACGTTTGCTTTAGCAAAATAGGTTGCATTAGTTTTAGCTTGTAAATAACGGCTATCAATCAAATTATTGGCATTTAAATTGATGCTTTCTTTGCTATTAATTTTAGCCGCATTGAGATTGATATTGTCAGCCGTCACCGCCAGCGATTTAGCTATATTTTGGCTGTTTGCAAGGTCAACATTGTCTTGCGCATTCACCACAATCTGTTGACCCGCTAAATTTTTGCCCGTTAATAAAACATCTTTAGCCTTGGCTGCAATATTGCCTTGTTTAGTCAACTGCCCTTGTTGGTCAATCCCCGCCGCAACGGTACTGCTTTTACCACTATTTATCGTTGAGGCTTTAAGCTCGACATTATTTTCAGCGATTAATGCCCCCTCATTAGCAATCACTTTTTTGGCGTTTAATTGAAGGTTTTTTTTGCTGTAAATTTGTTGACTGTTACTAATAGTGTGTTGACTGCTTAGCTGAATATCACCTTTAGCTTGTAAGGTACCAGTATTGCTGATTTTCCCATCCGCACTGATTATAAGGTTACCAGCACTTGCCCCTAACTCGCCTGCATTATGTACACCAACCCCTTTTTCTGTCCCGACTAGCTGGATTTTACCCGCATACATCCCCCCCAGTGCCGAAACATCCAAGCCAACTTCCGGTTTTGGGTTATCATCTTCGCCTAACGATGTCACCGTTTGTGCGTCAACGCTGACTTTATTACGCCCTGCCACCACATTTAAATCATTTGCCCATACCGCAGAATTTATCGATACCGTGCGAGCAATTAAATCCGTATAACTTTGCCCTGAACTGTCCAGACCTTTACCCGTTACCGCTATATGACCTTGCTCTACCTGATAACCGGTTAAATCCCCATTTTCAATTATCGGTTTACCCGTCGTTAATGTGCCTCGACTCGCATTAATAAAACCACAACCATTACAGGTGATCCCCGATGGGTTGGCTATAACCACTTGAGCCTTTTGTCCCGCAACTTCAACGACCCCATTTAATTGGCTTGGGTTACGTGAGTTGACTTCGTTTAAAATGATTTTGGCACTGCCACTGGCATTTAACAGTTCATTACCTTGGATATAACCCCCAATTTGGGTTTTGCTGGTTTTACTGCTGTTATTTAAAATTACACCTTGCTTTGAGACATCAAACTGTTGG